>CAIWHS010000186.1 GCA_903912515.1 uncultured Planctomycetaceae bacterium | reverse complement strand
GCGCTGGTTGCAATTTTCCAGGTCCACCGGGTTTCCGGTCAGCGAGTGCGGGTCGATCCACCTGGCCCACCGACCCGATGAGTGGGAGGTGCTGCAGCAGTTCGCCGCTGTGGCACCCGAGATGGGTTACGACTGCGAACTCCTCGGTCGTGACGCCACCCTGGCCCGCGCCCCGGGTGCAAACAGCAATGGCCTGTTGGGGGGCTTGTTCAGCCCCATAGAATTGGGGGTGGATCCCGCACGGGCTGCGTCCGATCTGGCCACTTGGCTTACCGAGCGGCACGGCGTGACCATTCACTGGAACGCGATGGTGGGGGCTGTCACCCCGGGGCCTCAGTTGCATTGGGGAATCCAGAAACTTTCATTCGACCGGGTGCTTGTCTGCTCCGGCAGTGACTTCGCGGATCTCTTCCCGCAGGCATTTGCTGGCGCGGACCTGCGCAACTGCAAGCTGCAGATGCTGGAAACCGGCACTCAGCCGGGGCAATGGCGTATTGGCCCCCATCTGGCCAGTGGTCTGACGCTCAGGCATTATGCCAATTTTCAAATTTGCCCGGGCCTGAAGGCTTTGGCTCGGCGCATTAGCCAAGAGACGCCGGAATTGGATCGCTATGGAATCCATGTCATGGCCAGCCAGCCGGTAGATGGCCGGGTCATTTTGGGCGACTCTCATGAATATGGTGTTGAGATCACGCCATTTGACCAAGCAATTATCGAAGACCTGATGGTGCGCGAGCTGCGCAAGGTGTTCCACCTTCCCGATTGGACAATCCGGCGGCGTTGGCACGGCATCTATGCGAAGTATCCGGCCGGGTATGCTTTTCGGGTGGACCCCATGCCCGGTGTGTCGGTCTGCACCGGCACTGGTGGGTCGGGAATGACCATGGCATTCGGCATTGCCGAGGAATTCTGGAACGAGGAATCATGATCCAGTCTAGACCGATGATTCGTGGGCTTTTGCTCGACTGGGCTGGGACCACGGTGGATCACGGCAGCCGCGCCCCGGCCCGCGTGTTTTTGGAGGTGTTCCAGCGGTCTGGGGTACCAGTGAACGAGGCCGAGGCCCGGGGCCCCATGGGCATGGCAAAGCGCGCCCATATCGCCGCGGTGCTGAACCTTCCACGCGTCGCGCGTGGCTGGGAGGAAAAACACGGCAGGCCTCCAACCGATGCGGATGTCCAGCGTCTCTATGAGGAGTTTCTGCCCCTGCAATTGTCAGTGCTGCGCGAATATTCCTCGGTGATCCCGGGGGTGGCGGAGGCTATCGCTTGGTGTCGTTCCTGTGGGCTCAAGATCGGCAGTACGACAGGGTACACCCGGGAATTGATGGAAGCTGTTTCGCCTGTGGCGGCCGAAGGGGGTTACGCACCAGATGTGCTGGTTTGTTCGGACGAGGTGGCCGCCGGTCGGCCCGCCCCGTGGCTGAATTTTCGTGCCGCCGAACAGATGGGCGTGTACCCCATGCACCACCTGCTGGTGGTGGATGACACACCATTGGGTATCCAGGCCGGCAAGGCCGCTGGCTGTCTGACCGTGGCGGTTTCCCACACGGGCAACGCCTTGGGGCTTGGCCTGGATGAGTTGGAGGCGCTGCCAGAACGGGAGTTGGGGGCAAGGATTCAGCAAATCGGGGCGGACTTCCGGGCCACCGGGGCTGATTTTGTTATCCCTTCCCTGGCAGATTTGCCCGATTTGCTCACCACACAAAAATTATTGGTCTGATTTTTTGTCCAGCTTCTGGGAAACCGATCAAAAGAGATTATGAGGTATATTTTTGCATTTTTAGTAGCCCTTCAGTCGACTGCAGTGATTTTTGTCGGCAAAAGCGCAAGCTGTCCTGATCGCATATAGGATTTCAAGGCGTCCACCAGGACCTGCACCGGGTTGTGTCAACGCATTTTGAGAGTGCGGAGGATGTTCATGAAGGTGGCCTGGGTTGGGCCCCCTTCTCGGTGCCTTTACCGTGGCTGTTCTTTCGGATCAGGACAGCCGGGCGTATTCTCCTCTCCCCTGCCTTGTTGTCTGGCGTCACCTCATCGTGATCCAGGAATGTGAGCAGTTCCTTCTGCAGCCGCGGGCATGTTTCTCCTTCCACCCATGGTCGATGAATTCGGCTAGGCGTTTCCGGATTCTGGCTTTCCGCCTTTCATAGACTTCCAGCGCCATTCCCTGTTTCGCGGGGGAGCAGCCGCAATCGGATGACCTGACGCTGCTGGTGGCGCGGTCGCCGGGATAAGGGGGGGTGCATGATTGGCAGCGGCTGGATGGGGAATTGGGTAACTTTTGACCGTTTTCTGGCCTGATCGGCATTCGAAAGTCGTTATGATGTTGATCTGGGGCAATGAGTTAACCGGAGCCGGTCATGAATTGGGCGCTGATAATCATTCCAATTTCCATACTGGCAATTCTGTTGCTGGCGGTGGGTTATTATTTCAACCGTCTGGTGGTGTTGGGAAATCGTTACCAGAATGCATTTTCGCAAATTGATGTCCAACTGAAGCGTCGGTATGACCTGATTCCAAATCTTGTGGAATGTGTGAAGGGGTATCTAGGCCACGAAAAGGGGACTTTGGAGGCTGTTGCTTCGGCTAGGAACCAGGCGATGGCGGCGAGTCGGGCTGCGGCTACCAAGCCGGGCGATGCCGTTGCCATGGAGCAGCTTAGCCAGGCAGAGGGTGCCCTGAGTGGGGCTGTGGGCCGCCTGATAGCGGTTGCGGAAAGTTACCCTGAGCTGAAGGCCAGCCAGAATATGTTGGGGCTTCAGGAAGAGTTGACCACCACCGAGAATCGGGTTGGTTTTGCCCGCCAGGCGTTTAACGACTCGGTCACCGCTTACAACAGCCAGCGCCAGACCTTCCCCTGTGTGCTGGTGGCAAGCCTGTGTGGTTTTCGGGATGCCAGCCTGTTGCAGGCCGCCACGGAAAGGGAGCGGGCTGCTCCTGAAATCAAGCTGGATTGATAGCCTGAAATTTGCCTGGAAAGCACAAGGCATGTGGTGCAACCAGGCTGAATTGAATGACCTCTTATTCACATAATTGAACAATTTAAAATCCAGATTCAATGGTGACCCATGGCGACCAACTTTTTTGAGCAACAGGAAAACGCAAGGCGCAAAACGGTCTGGCTGGTGGTTTATTTCCTGCTGTCGATTGTTGCAATTATTGGCCTGCTGTTTGTGTTGATTGAAGTTGTGCTGGCCAACTCGGGCAACCCGCTGAACACCTATGAAAACTTGGGCCTCTTGGGGGGTGTGTCGGCGGGGGTTTTGGGGGTGGTGGGCACAGGCAGTTTTTTGAAGACCATGCAGCTTGCATCGGGCGGGTCGGCTGTGGCCCAGATGATGGGTGGCACGCTAGTCATCAGCGGTACCACGGCGGCCCATGAAAAAATGCTGCTGAATGTGGTGGAGGAGATGGCGATCGCCTCGGGTGTGCCTGTGCCTGTGGTGTATGTGCTGGAGCATGAGGAAGGGATCAATGCCTTTGCGGCTGGTTACACCACCGGCGACGCGGTGATCGCGGTGTCTCGCGGGTGCCTGGAAATGCTGACGCGGGATGAGCTTCAGGGAGTGGTAGCCCATGAGTTCAGCCATATCCTGAACGGTGATATGAGGCTGAACATTCGGCTGATAGGCATTGTCTTTGGACTGGTTGGGCTGGCGCAACTGGGGTACATGATTTTCCGGTTTGTGTCGGAGTCGCGCACATCGGGGCCTTCAGCATATGGCCCCTCGAGGCAATCTGATGGTGACCGCAAGGGGGACAACGGGCAGGGATTTTGGCTGGTGCTGCTGGCCTCAGGTATTGCGATTTACCTGTTGGGGCTTTTGGGGCAGTTGTTTGGCCGGTTGATTCAGGCGGCCATTTCACGGCAGAGGGAGTATCTAGCCGATGCCAGCGCGGTGCAGTTCACGCGCAACCCGGAAGGCATTGCCGGGGCGTTGAAAAAGATTGGTGGCTATAAGCCGGCTTCGCGATTGCGTAATGTTCATGCTGGCGAAATGAGTCACCTGTTTTTTTCAGATGGTTTCATGGGGCGACGGTTTTCTGATCTTTTTGCCACCCATCCGCCTTTGGCCGAACGCATTCGTCGGATAGACCCCACTTTTGATGGGAAGTTTCCGGAGGCGCATGCGCCGACGCCTGAGGAGTTCGCTCAGGAGCAAATGCAGGCAAAACCAAAGGGGCGGGGCTTTCCGGGATTCCCGAAATTTCCCGGCATGCCTGGTGGTGGCCGCATGGGGCTACCGGGTTTGCCCGTTGGTGGTGGCATGACGGGTGTTCCATTGCCCATTGGATTGGCTGCTGAGCAGGCAGTCGCTGAGGTTGGTGCGGTGAGCCCGGCTGAGGTGAATTATGCTGGTGAGCTGTTTGGTGCGCTGCCAGCGGTGATTGACGAGGCGGGTCGCGACCCATTCAGCGCAAAGTCGCTGATTTATGCGCTACTTCTGGATGCTGATCCTGCTTTGCATCAGATGCAGTTGGAAATATTGCGGCGAGATGCGGGGGCGGCAGAGTATTTGGAAACCTTGCGTTTGGACCCTGTGGTGAGAGAGCTACCCGACATGGCGCGGTTGCCCGTGCTGGATTTGGCGATGCCGGCGCTTCGGTCGCTATCGCGGGAGCAGTATGTGATTTTTAGGGAACGGGTGATTTGCCTGGTGATGGCAGACCAGCGTTTGAGCACTTTTGAGTATGTGCTTTCGTGTGTGCTGTCGCGCCATTTGGACATTGAATTTGGCCTGCGGGGGCAGCCTGCTGATTGGTGGCGCCCCAGTTCGCTACTGCCAGGCCGCGTGGAAACCATTTTGGCTTTGCTGGCATGGCAAGGGGCGGAAGGTAACGATGAGGAAGTTTCACCCGAAGTGGCAGCCAGGGCCTTTGCGGCGGGCATGCAAACTTTTTATGGTGGCAGGGGTGGTGGCGATAGCCATTTGCCCGCACGAGAGACGGTGAGGCTGGAAGATTACCACGCCGCGGCCCGACAACTGGGGCGTGCGAAGCCGGAGTTGAGGCGGCGTGTGATGCTAGGTATGGCGGCGTGTGTATTGGAAGATGGTCAGATGAGTGCCCGTGAGTTGGAACTGTTGCGGGCAATGGGTGACACGATTGAGTGTCCGGTGCCGCCTTTGGTGTTGGAAGGCAGGGGTTAAAAGAGACTTGGAACGAGTGGGAATGGCTGGGTGCGATTTGCCTGCCATTGCTGAGATGTAGCCCGGCGTTTGGGCCGGCCTTGGGTGTTGCAGGGGAATACTGTGATGGATTTGAGGCACCACCAACTCTGCACCGATTTGCGTGCGGCGGCCCTTGAGAAGTTGTTTGGTTTTAGGCCGACACGCTTTTACAGCGCGGGTGAATTGCTTGCGGAGTCGGACCGCCGTTTTTTGATTGACATCTTGATCTATCCGTTGGAAACCGAGACACGGCGGATTGAGGTGGCGGTGACCAATGGGATGTCGGACCAAAGGATGGCAAACCCGGAGCGCTCGGATGCGGTGTGCCGGCGGGAACTGATTCAGTATTTGCCGGTTTGTACCCTTGGGCATGCGCGCAGGCTGCAAGCGATGGCATGTTTGCCTTTGGTTGACGGATTTCATCTCGATGCATTCCACACGCTGGGCTGGAAGGAGCCGGCAGTGGAGGGAACCCCCTGGAAGGATGCCTTTTTCCTGAAGCCGCCTCTTGCGGGGCATCAGGAATTCGCCTGCGATGTGGGCGGTGACCGTGTTGGGCTGCTCTGGCATATTCCCATTTCGGAGGCAGAGCGGGCTTTCAAACGCGAGCATGGTAGCGGAGCACTGCT
>CAIWHS010000185.1 GCA_903912515.1 uncultured Planctomycetaceae bacterium | reverse complement strand
TTCCAGAAAATAGATGGCAAAATTCACAAGGAATACAATGTGGTCGAGGATATTCCTTCTGCCCAAAAACTCGTAAGCCTGTGGCCAACCCCCATCTACTGGAGCGGCTTTGAGGTGGGTTTGGCCGTCACCTACCCGCCCGAAAGCATCCTTAAAGACTTCGCCTATGCCCCGGGCCATTTGGTTGCCCAGTCTTACATTGTGTACGAGCCCCCACCCCATGCCCGTCCCTGTTGGGATCTGACCAGCACCCTGTTCGTTGCCCGCCGCGATCGCGGTTATTTTGGCCTTTCCAAGCCGGGCCAAGTGGTTGTGAAGGATGATGGTGAGACGGTCTTCACCGAGGGAGCCAACGGTCGCGATCGCTACCTGACAACAACCCCCGAGCAGGCGGCTCGCACACGGGAGGCTTTTAGCCACCTGTGCAGCGAACCTCCAGCCTCCTTCAAAGCCAACTCTCCCACCGGAAAATAACCATGTCCCAGCCTGCGCAGCCCAAACGGAAAATTGTTACCGTTGTCGGTTCCATTAATCTGGATTTGGTGGTCCAAACCCGCTTTTTGCCCAAGCCGGGCCAAACTATCCTCGGCACCACCCTCGAGCGCATTCCGGGTGGCAAGGGAGCGAACCAAGCTGTTGCCGCCTCACGCTTGGGCTCGGTGGTCCGCATGATTGGCCGTTTGGGCGATGATGCCGCTTCGCAGATTTTGCGCCAGCAGCTGGAAGCCAACGGCGTCGACACAGGCGACATTCCCGAAACCCACGGCGTCACCAGTGGCACCGCCATCATCGTTGTTGAAGAAACCGGCCAAAACACCATCATTGTGGTACCAGGGGCCAACGCCCAACTCACCTGCGAGGATATCCGCATGGCAGAGCGTGGCATCGCCACCTCCGATCTCCTCCTAGTTCAACTGGAAACTCCACAAGAGACTATCGCCTCTGCCTTGCGGGTCGCGCGCGAGAACAAAGTGTTCAGCGTCCTCAACGCGGCCCCCTTGCCTGAAAACATCGAAATAGAACTCGGTCTGGCCGATCTCTTGTGCGTCAATGAAACCGAAGCCGCACATCTTGTGGAATTCCCCATCCATTCAGCAGAAGACGCCCTGCGCGCCGCCAAAGAACTCCGCTGCAAAGGTGCGTTGCGGATAGTCATCACCCTGGGTGCCATGGGCGCAGTTGGTTTGGATGTCGATGGCCATTCCCACCACGCCCCGGCCTTTCCGGTCAAGGCGGTCGATGCCACCGCCGCAGGGGACGCCTTCGTGGCGACCCTCGGCCTGGCCTTGGTGCAAGGGGCCACCCTGCCCGAGGCTATGATGCGCGGCAATGCCGCCGGTGCAGTTGCCGCCAGTCGGCTGGGTGCCCAGCCGTCGCTGCCCACCCTGGAAGAACTGGAAAAAATGCTGGCAGGCGTTTGACGCAAGTATTGGAGTTTACATGGATCTTCTTACGCGTAGAAAAACCCTCGGTTGGGCCGTTGGTGCCTCCGGCTTGTCGTTGCTTTCACTGCTGCCCGGCTGCGGCTCCAAGACAAAACCGCCCAAGGTGCGCACAGGCATACCCCGCATCGCCTTGGTGATGAAATCGCTGGCAAACGAGTTTTTCAGCACCATGGCCGATGGGGCAAAAAAACACCAAGCTGCCAATCCAACTAAATATGAGCTGATTATCAACGGCATCCAAGACGAACGCGACATCACCCGTCAGTCCAACCTTGTGGCCGAGATGGTCGCTCAAGATGTCGATGCCATCGTCATCGCCCCGGCAGACTCCAAGGCGCTTGCCACGCCACTCAAACGCGCAAGCGATGCGGGCATCAAAATTGTCAACATCGACAACAAGCTCGATATCGAGGTGCTCGACAAATTGAAATTGAAAATCCCCTTCGTCGGGCCAGACAACCTGGCTGGTGCCCGCAAGGTGGGTGAATTCCTCGCTGCAAAATTGCCAGCCGGAGCCGAGGTCGCCATCCTCGAGGGGGTCGTCACCTCCTTCAACAGCCAGCAACGCCGCGATGGCTTTGGTAAAGCCATCTTTGCCTCCAGATTGAAGGTGGTTGCCAAACAATCCGGCCAGTGGGAAACCGCTATTGCAAACCAAGTGGCAGCCTCCATCCTCACTGCCAATCCCGACCTGAAAGCCTTTTTTTGCTGCAACGACAACATGGCCCTGGGTGCTCTGGCAGCGGTGAAGGCGGCAGGCAAGGCGGGCAAGGTTCAAATAGTCGGCTTCGACAACATCAGCGCGGTCCAAGCCGCTATCAAGGCTGGCGATATCCTCGCCACCGCCGACCAGCACGGCGATCAACTGGCAGTCTTTGGCATCGAAACCGCACTCGCACTTCTGGAAGACAAAATTGGCGAAAGCGATAAAGAGACTCCTGTTGATCTGATCACTATCGGGAAACTCAAATGATGCGGCCCGAAAAATCCGCCATCAGCGGTTTTTCCTTGGGCCAAGTGGGTGGTTTGTTGTTGGTGCTGGCCCTACTGGTCATCGGCTTCGGCACCTTGCAGCCACGCTTTTTTTCCACCCAAACTCTGGCACTGGTGGGCAATCAGGTTCCTGATCTGGCAGTCCTTGCCTGTGGCATGACCCTAGTCATGATCGCCGGCGGCATCGACCTTTCAGTCGGATCCGTAGTGGGCTTGTCAACCGCTGTCCTAGGCTGGGCCCTAGCTGCAGGGCATTGGCCTGTTTGGCTTGCTGTGCCTGCGGCCCTCGCAGTCGGTTTAATTTGCGGGTTGCTCAATGGCTCGCTCAGCGCCTTGGCGGGCATTCCTTCGTTCATTGTCACCTTGGGCATGCTCGAAGCCGCCCGGGGAGCAGCATACCTCGTCTCGGAGAGCCAAACCCGCTACTTGGGTACCGATCTGGATGCCCTCATCTTGCCACTGCCGGGGTTGCACCTCAGTCCATCCACCATCCTTGCGGTATTGGTGATAGTGGCCGGACAGGCCCTTCTGGCTTGCACGGCCTTCGGCCGCAGGTTGGTGGCAGTGGGTGAAAACGATCAGGCCGCCTGGCGCATGGGGGTCAATCCAAAAACCACCCGCATTATTGCCTTCGCCCTCTGCGGCTTGCTGTCCGGCCTCGCGGGCCTATTCCAGGCCGCCCGCCTCGGCTCCGCCGACCCCAACGCCGGCATTGGCATGGAATTGGGCGCCATTGCCGCGGTGGTCATAGGCGGTGCCAGCCCTTCTGGCGGCCGTGGCTCGGTGCTGGGCTCGCTGCTGGGGGTGTTGGTTATCGCTGTTTTGCAAACAGGTCTTGCCCAGGTCGGCGCGGCTGATCCCCTCAAACGAATCATCACAGGGGCGGTTATCGTTTTGGCGGTTCTTGCCGATGCCTGGAGAAGAAGGCGCTAATTTTGCAAAAGCACCCAAATAAATTGCCTTCTTTTATCAGTTGATCACTTGCTATCATGGCAATTCGTTTAAAAAGTCAGTCAGCCAATTTGAAAATGGAAACGCTGCCATGAAGGCCGGTATCGTCGGGCTACCCAATGTGGGCAAAAGCACCTTGTTCAACGCCCTCACCAGTTCCAAACAGGCTCAGGCGGCAAATTACCCGTTCTGCACCATCGAGCCGAACGAGGGTATTGTCCCTGTGCCTGATCCCCGCCTGGCCCGCATCACAAAGTTCATACCCCCGCAAAAAGTCATTCCCAGCGCCCTCACCTTGGTCGACATTGCAGGCATTGTCAAAGGCGCCAGCCAAGGCGAGGGCTTGGGCAACAAGTTCCTCAGCCACATCCGCGAAGTCGATGCCATCCTCCAAGTGGTCCGCTGCTTTGAGGATTCCAATGTCATCCATGTCTCGGGCAAAGTCGATCCACTCACCGATATCGAGGTGGTTGAAATCGAATTGATGCTGGCCGACATGCAAGCCCTTGAAACCGCACTCCCCAAGGCTGAGCGTGCCGCCAAAAGTGGTGACAAAGAGGCAAAAGAACGGGCCGACGCTGCCCGAAAATGCCTGGCACATATCCAGAAAGACCTGCCCCTACGCACCCTCGAGCTGGCCGAAGGCGAAGCCAAGGCTGTGAAAAGCTTCGGCCTAATGACTGCCAAGAAAATCCTCTATATCGCCAATGTCGACGAGTCCGATCTCGAAGGCAAAAGCCCCATGGTTCAGCGCGTGCGCGAGCACGCCGCCAAGGTGGGGGCCGGCGTGGTCCCTGTTTGCGCCAAGCTCGAGGCCGAGATTGCCGAACTCGACGAGGCCGACCGCGCCGAGATGATGGCCAGCGCCGGCATCACCGAGCCCGCCCTCGCGGCCCTCGCACGCGAGGCCTACCGCGTGTTGGGCTACCAAAGCTATTTCACGGCCGGCGACAAGGAGGTCCGCGCCTGGGCCATTCCTGTCGGCGCCACCGCCCCCGAGGCGGCAGGCGTCATCCACACCGACTTGCAAAAAGGTTTCATCCGGGCCGAAATTTATTCGTTGGAAGATCTTGAAAATTATAAGACTGAAAAAGACATCCGCGCCGCCGGCAAACTCAAGGTTTGCGGCAAAGACTATGTCATGCAAGATGGCGACATCACCCACTTCCTGTCGAACGTGTGACGCTTTCGGGAGTGCCCATGCTCTTCCGCCTAACCAATTCCGGCCCTGCTGGCCATTGCATCGCTCGCGTGGGCGCAGGATCGGTGCCCCGCCGGGGTGAAGGTTGAGGAACGGATCGACTGCAAGGGCAGGACCAAATCTTGTTTATCGCCGGGACTTCCGTCCATAAGCCGGGGGAGCATGATTACATCCCCGATTGTGTCGAGCTGAAGGTCCTTCACCTTCACCGGCGGTCATCTCCACAAGAGCCTGTAGGATGCCAACTACCGGCGCTTTCTCACCAACCGCATCCTCTGGTCAGCCGGCAGGGAAATACCGCCCGGTGGCGGAGCCCCGGGCGTTTCATTTCGCTGACGGTCTCCTACGGGGCGCAGCCGCGTTTGGCGGAATTATCCCTCTTGAGATTTATTCAAACTCCGAGCCAAAATTAGACCGGCGTTGGGGTTTTGGGTTTTCGAACCGGCAAACAAAAGCCCGTAGAATCTGAAAGACAGGTCGGATTCCCGCTTATTTTGGGACGAGTGCAAGGATGCTGATCAAGATGCACAAACGAACCGCGGCCCTGGTGAGTTTTTTATTCCTCGGACAGATTGTGAACGCGGAAGTCTTGATCGTCGCCGGTCGGAGTCAATTCAATTCGGGCTTTGCCTTCGAGAACATTCCAGCCCCGGCAAACAACGATGCTGCCACCCAGGCCAAGTTGAGTCTCGTTGAAGGGAAAATGGAAGCTGGATGCGGTGGACTTGCGCTGCTCCAAGACGGGTTGGTCCCAGTCAATGAAGACCAGCCGGGCCGGAATTTCTTTTTTCAAGCAGGAACCGATGGTGGCCGGGTAAAAATCGACTTGGGACGAGCCATTTCGGTCAGGCAGGTCTGCAGCTTCTCCTGGCATTCGGGAAATCGGGCTCCTCAAGTCTACAAATTGTACGCTTCGGCCGGGTCAGCGGATGGATTTGACCCTGACCCAGTGAAAGGGGTCGACCCGTCAGCCAAAGGGTGGACGCTTGTTGCCCGCGTGGACACCAGGTCCGTTGGAGGAAAAGCCCAATGGGATGGGCAGCACGCCGTTTCCATTACGGACAGCACAGGCAAAATCGGAAACTTTAGATTCCTGCTTTTTGATATTTCTTGCACGGAAAATGAAGATGATTTCGGGAATACTTTTTTCAGCGAGCTGGACGTGCTGGAGGTTGGTGGGCCAGTTTCTACCACTCTGGTCAGTAAACCGGTCCTAAGCCGCTTCGGTGCCGAAAACGCCAAATATCATTTCGTCCTCGATGCTTCGGAAGCTCCCGACCTGCTTGAATGGTCGGAAAAAAACCTCAAACCAGTGGTCGAGCAATGGTATCCAAAGATCATCACGATGCTTCCTAGTGAACGGTACAAGGCACCCGCCAGCGTGGCCATTAGGCTCCGTGGCAATTTGGGGGAAGCCCCGGCTTTTGCCTCCGGGGCCGTGATACATCTCAATGCGGTCTGGTTGCGTAAACAGTTGGCAACCGAAGCCAGGGGCGCCTTGGTTCACGAGTTGGTGCATGTGGTCCAAGGTTACGGCAACCAACGGGATGACCCTTCGAAAGTCCAGCCTCCCGGTTGGCTGGTCGAGGGCATAGCCGACTACATCCGGTGGTACCAGTTTGAACCGCTTTCCCGTGGCGCCGAGATTGCAAAGGAAGCCCTGGCCCAGGCTAGGTACGATTCTGGTTATCGTATTACCGCCAACTTCCTGGCATGGGTTGCCGAGAATCATGATCGGGAGATTATTCGCAGGCTCAACGCTGGCGCCCGGGAAGGGCGCCATTTGGATGGTATTTGGAAGGAATCCACCGGCAAGACAGCCCGCGAACTTGGTGCGGAATGGAAGAGTTCCTTGAAACCCAGCAGGTGAGTGCGAATCGCCGTAATACCTTTCCGGTGAATAACCGGTTGGCCATGTGCTGTTGCTTTTGTCCGTGAATCGGGGAAACTGGGGGTCTCGCCTCCAGGAGTGGCCCCATGTCCGTGCTGAATCGATTGGCCCACCTTGACCGCCGCGACATGCTGGCAGCCACCACTTTGGCCGCTGTCCAGGGCTTGGCTACCACACGCGCCGCCTCCTCGGCTGACACCATTCGCCTCGCAGTGCTGGGCTCGGGTGGCCGGGCCCGCCACCTCATGCGCAGCCTCGTCAAGGTGCCCGGCCTCGAGTTAGTGGCTCTGGCAGATGTGCGCGATGACCAAGTCGCCACCACCCGTGGTCACTTGCGCGACATCGCTCCAGCCAAAGCCGAAATTCCTGCCACCAAAGACTTCCGCACCCTGCTCGACAGTAAAGAGGTCGATGCTGTCCTCATCGGCGCGCCCGATCATTGGCATGCCCCCATGACCATTGCCGCTTGCCAGGCAGGCAAGCATGTCTATGTCGAAAAACCCCTCACCCACGACCCCGCCGAGGCCACAGCCCTGCTCAAGGCCCAAGCCAATTCCAAAAGCATTTGCCAGGTAGGCATGCAACAGCGCAGCATGCCCCACATCCTCAAGGCAGGCGAACTCATTCGCTCCGGGGCCATAGGCAAAGTCCACAAGGTTCACCTGACCTGGAACCGCAACTCCGCCCGCTTCAAAAAAGACATTCCGGCAATCGCTCAAAATTCAGTCGATTGGCGTGCCTTCGTCGGTGCTGCCCCCGGCCAAGCCTACGACCCCTACAAGATGGTCCACTGGCGTTGGTTCTGGGATTTCGGCGGCGGTATCTTCACCGACCTCATGGTCCACTGGATCGATGTCGCCCACGCCTTGCTCGACCTTAAGGCCCCCACCTCCGCCGCCTCGGTGGGCAACTTCATCAACGCTGAAGGGGTGTGGGAAACTCCCGACAGTGTCCAGACCCTGCTCTCCTACCCAGGTGGCGTCACCGCTTACTTCGAGGGTACTTTCAGCAACGCCCGCCACGGCGCCATGATTACCTTCATGGGCACCGAGGGAAGTATTTATTGCGACCGCGGCCGCATGGAACTGGTGCCCGATCCGGGCAAAACCATCAAGCCGGTTGAGTTGATACTGGGCCAAGGCCGTCGGGGTGCCGATTTTTACGACCAGCCTGATGGTGAGCTGTTGCACATAACCGATTGGGTGGCGGCCCTAAGGGCCGGCAAACAACCCAGCGCCCCACTAGAGGCCGGCATCACCGCCGCCAACGCCGCCCACCTCGCAAACAGAAGTTTGCGCGAAAAGCGCATGGTCACCGCCGGCTAATTTCAGCTCAGCCCGCGAATCGGCTCGCCATGGTATACAAAGTTGGGTCGGTTCTGGGCGTCCTGCCAATGGGCTTCTTTGGCTATCCCAAGAGACTCATACAGGGTGGCGGCAAAGTTTTCCGGCGTTTGCGGGTCGGTCGATGGGTAGGCCCCATGCTTGTCGGTCGAGCCAATAACCCGCCCGCCCTGCACACCACCACCCGCAAGCAATATGCTCTGCGCCGCACCCCAGTGGTCTCGCCCGGGCAGTTTGTAATGCTCAGGCAGTTGCGAGATCTTTGGGGTGCGCCCAAACTCGCCCGCCACAGCCACCAAAGTGCTGTCTAGCAAGCCCCGCTCTGCCAAATCCACCAGCAATGCCGCCAACGCCCTGTCAGTGGGCGGGTAGAGCTTGTTTTTCAAATGTGGAAACGCGTTGCCGTGGGTGTCCCAGGTCTCGTTGTTGCCAAGGTTCACCTGCACCAACCCAACCCCTGCCTCAACCAGCCGAGCCGCCATCAGGCACGACCAACCAAACGCGTTATCGCCATACTTTTCAAGCGCTGCCTTCGGAGCGGATTTAATATCAAACGCCTCACGCACCCGCGAGTCCACCAGCAGCGACACCGCTTTTTGCCGAAGCTGGTCAATTCCGCCACCCTGCGCCGCCATATTCAGTTTTTGCCGTTGCTCATCCACCAGCTCCAGCAGGTTCAGTCGGCGGTCCAGCCGGGGCCCATCCACCATTTCCGGCAGGCTCAAATCAGGAATCTCAAAGCCCGATCGCGCCGCCTTGTACACTCGGTCTTGGTGATCAAACTCATACTCCGGATAGGCCCCATAGGCCTTGGGCTCAAATTTTGAGGCTTCCAAAAACCACGGGTCCCGCTGACGGCCCATCTGCCCGCCAAATTGTCCGGGCAAAATGCGACCCGTGTTGTGGATCAGCCTTTCTGGCAATACCACCGCCGGCGGCAGATTGTCCCTCTTAGGCAATACTGCACCCGCCACCGAAGCGATGCTCGGCCAATCGCTGTCTTGCGGCTTGTTGCCATTGAAACCGGTGGGCAATTTGCCTTGCCCAGTCAGCATCATCAAGTGCCCAGCAGAGTGGTCATTGGTCGAATGGGTCAAAGACCGCACCAGCGACCACAGGTTCGAACAAGCCGCCAGTCGGGGAAGGTGCTCACAAATCTGCACCCCAGGCGTTCGCGTCGATATGGGCTTGAATTCACCGCGAATGTTTTCGGGTGCCCCAGGTTTCATGTCGAAGCTGTCATGCTGCCCAAGACCGCCCGAAAGAAACACAAAAATCACCGATTTCCGCTTGCCCACTGGGGTCGGTGCCGCCGCCCGCAAACCTTCAACATGCGAAAGCCCAAGCCCCAACAGCGAAATCCCACCCGCCTGCAGCATCTGCCTGCGGTGCAGCCTCGGATGTGTGGCAAAAAATGGCATGGTTTAAGTATCTCGGTGGCATGCTAGGCTAGCCGACTCTAACATAATTCTCGCCTAAGCTCAAGCCAAAGCTTACCCCACCCCCAACCGCTTCATCCTCACCACCCCCGCAGGCAATTCCGCTGCATCATGCGTGCTCATAACCAAGGTGGTGCCCTTGCCAAGCCTGCGGCCAATCGCCGCCCGCCCTAGGGCAATCGACCTGCCATCCATCCCCTGAAACGGCTCGTCCAACAACAACAACTCCGGCCTTTTGGCCAAAGCCCTGGCTAGCCAAACCAAGCGCTGCGCGCCAGAGGGGGTTTGGGGGTAGGGCCTGTCCGCCATTTCCCCCAACCCAAGTTCCCCAAGCAATTGCCGCACTTCAGCTTGCTGTTCCGCGTTAATCCCACCGGGCACAAACCGGTCGGTGATCCCTGTTGCCACCATTTCTAACAGTGTCAGGTTGTGCCGGGCATAGGTCTGAATTTCAGGGGCTACCTGCCCAATCTTCTTTTTAAGATCCCAAATAGATTCTCCACTGCCGCGCCTCGCGCCAAACAACCGCACATCCTGGGCATACACCTGCGGGTGGTCTCCCGCGGCAAGCGCCATCAGCGTGCTTTTTCCCGAGCCATTCTCACCCAGCAACCCCCACCACTCCCCCTTGCGAATCACCCAGCTAAAATCGCTGAATAGCGCCCTGCCGCCAGGCGCCAGACTCAGTCCATGAAACTCCAGCACAGGCTCGTTGAAGCCACCCTCTGATTCCGGTTCCGAATGATCCGTTTCACTAGAAGGGTGCGCCCCTCCACCCAGCACCAAGTGGTTCACAATCCAAGCGGGCCTGTCCGCTTCGCGCCCTGTGATCACCAACCCCATCCCGCCTGCAACCCGAGCCTTCAAGTAGTCTTCCAATCGCCGCCGCTGGGCATTGTCCAGCCCCGCAAAAGGCTCTTCCACAATCAACCCGACTGGTTCTTCCCCAAGCGCCCGCGCCAAGCGGGCCCGGCGCATCTGCCCGCTGGAAAGCGTCACCATGGGTTGGTTCATGCGCCCAAACAGATCAACCGCTTCCAGCGCTGCAAAAACCGCCCCGTTTTCACCGCAATATTCCAGCACCGTTGGCCCTTCCATAGACTCAGCAGCATGCCACCGCTGCTGGTGGAAATAGTCCCCCAACCGAAACAACCTCGAGTTTTCCTGCCAGGGCACCAGCCGCAGCATCTGCCAAGGTTCTCTTTTAGTCTCCTCTGCCAAGGGCCAACGCCTCACGCCAGCCTGCGTGATGTGGTGCCCCAGCAACGATTCGCACAGGCTGGTTTTGCCACACCCTGCCGGCCCTTCCACCCACCAGGCAGTGCCCGCAAGCCAACTCCAGTCAAACCCCCTCAAAAAGGCGGCCTGCCCCGGCCGCGCCAGGGTCACACCCTCATAAAGGGCCAGTGGTGCGGTGGTGTTTTTCATGTCAAGAGTGCATCCGCACCAAATCTTCGCCATCCACCATGATTTCCGCTTCCTGCTGCGCCAACTTCTCCAGCCTTTCCCGCACCTCCTCGCGCGGTGCCAGGTGGCAGGCCAGTCGCAAATAGGTGCCGTGGTGGCGGGCCTCACTCTCGTAAAGCGACCCGAAAAAGTCCGCCAATTCCCGGTCTTGCAGATGGTCTCGCAAAATGCCAAACCGCTCGCAAGAACGGGCCTCAATCAAACCGGCGACTATCATCCGGTCAATCCCCTTGCCCG
>CAIWHS010000184.1 GCA_903912515.1 uncultured Planctomycetaceae bacterium | reverse complement strand
GCCAGCACTCCTATCCATTCTTATCTTGGCCTTCCCCCCGCCAAAGACCCCCGGTGGAAAAAAATTACGATCGAGCATTGCCTGCAGCATTCAGGGGGATGGGACCGGGCCCAATCGTTTGATCCGATGTTCCATTCGGCCACCATCTGCCAGAAAGCCGGCATACCCTACCCAGCGATGCCATGGGACATCATTCGCCACATGCTCGAACAGCCGCTCGATTTTGATCCCGGCTCACGCTATGCCTACTCCAATTTCGGCTACTGCCTGCTGGGCCGGGTCATTGAGAAAGCGACTGGCATGCCTTACGAGGAATCCACACAAAAGGAAATTCTCGCACCCCTTGGCATCACTTCCATGCGTTTGGGTAAAACCTTGCGGGCCAATAGCCTGCCCCAAGAGGCGACCTACCACGATGCCAAGGCCAGGCGCTCTCCTTCAAGGATGGCAAAAGGCCCCGATGTGGAGGAACCCTATGGAGCCTGGTGCCTCGAAGCTATGGACGCTCATGGCGGCTGGGTGGCATCGGCCACAGATTTGCTGCGCTGGGCCATGGTTTTAAACCCCAACTCCAAACCTGTCCTTCTCAAGGCAGAAAGTATTTCCAAGTTGGTGGCCAAACCAAGCTTCCCTGCCACTGACAACGCAATTTGGTACGGCTGGGGCTGGCAGGTGCGCGAGGTGAAAAAAGGCAGCTACAACCTGTGGCACACCGGGTCACTGCCCGGAACAGGATCCATTTTGGTGCGCCGCCACGATGGCCTCAGTTGGGCGATTTTAACGAACACCAATGCCAACCTCGCAGGCAAATCTTTTGCCACGATGATCGATGGCCCCATGCACAAAGCTGTAGACCAAGCGATGCCTCTCGCCCAAAACGACCTGTTTCAATCCTTTGGTTACAAAACGGCCCATTAAACAAAAACGCCACCCTGTCAGACAGGGAGGCGTTAAAGGTTAACAAACAATTTCTAGATCAGCTTTTGGCAGACTTCTCAACAACAGGCGCAGTTTCTTCAGGTGGCAGCACTTCCAAGTTACGGGTGCTGTAATCAACCAGGAAGAAACCGCAAAGAACAGCCACCATAAAAAGTGAACTAAAAATAGTCAGCTTGGTCAGCGGGCCACTCTCGAAAACGTGCATGAAAAACAGCACAACCAATCCTGCTTTGACAACCGCAATCCCCAAGGCAACGGGTGTGCTCATGGCACCAAGGTCTTTGGTTGCCACAAAGTAGGTAACAATTGTTAGCACAACCAATACCAAAAAATTGACCACATACATCCACACCGGGGCGGGTGGGTGCATCTCTTCATGATGGTCGTGAGCGCTCATCTTCGGGCTCCAAAATCAGTTCAGGCCAAGCGTTTCAATTAACCGGCAATCAATGGGAAGCCAAATGGGCGCCCAACAGGTAAAGCAGCGGATAGAGGAAGATCCACACCAAGTCGACAAAGTGCCAATAGAGGCCAACGGACTCAACAGGCACAAAGTAGTTTTTGGTGTAATAACCATTCCAAGCATAGACCATGATGACTGCCATGATTCCAAAACCAATGATCATGTGCAGACCGTGCAAGCCAGTCATGGTGAAATAGAGGAAGAAGAAAAGCTTACCCTGCTTGGATTCAGGGTTCTTGGCGTCTTCCTCATAGAACTTGGCGGGAGCGTTGGGTTTATATTCGGGGTGCTGGTGAGTCTTGTGCATTTCCCGCGCGTAAGACCAACAAAAGTCCTTCGTGGGAAAAACATGAATGGCAAAATCGTGCTTCCACTCAAAAGCCTTCACACCCAAAAAGGCTAGGCCGAAAATGATGGTTGCAGCCATCCAACCGACAATCGCCTTACCCTTGCCCTGCTGAGCCGAGCGCACAGCCAAGGCCATGGTGACCGAGCTGAACAAAAGAATAATGGTGTTGATGCCACCCAGCAACGGATCAAGGATGTTGCTGGCCTGCTCAAAAACCTTTTCAAATTTGTAGCGATAAACGGTGTAGGCACCGAACATGCCACCAAAGAATAGCACTTCGGTGGACAAAAACATCCACATACCCAAATTACCGGCTTCGTGCTGCTGGTAATGGTTCTCGAAGTGATGGGCTAAATCTGATGCATGCCCGTGGCCCACATCATGTCCGCCCGCCTGAACCTGACCGGAATGGCCGGTCACCTTGGTGTCAGTGTGCAAGGGCGTGCTCCTTGTTCTCGGTAGACTTGTAGTGGTAGGGTTCCTCGGTCACGACCGGTTGGCCCTCGAAATTGTGCGGAGTAGGAGGGGAGTCCGTGGCAGTCCAATCAAGGGTTGTCGCACCCCATGGGTTTTTGGATGCTTTGGGCCCCCAAAAGGCTGCATAGGTGAGATAGATCATGGGCATGATGTATCCAAGCCCCAGCACTAAGGCGCCGGCGGTTGAAAAGACATTCATCACCTGCATCTCAGCCGGATATTCGTGATACCGCCGGGGCATACCCAAATACCCAAGCAGAAACTGGGGAAAGAAGGTGAGGTTAAAGCCGGCAAACACAAAGAAGGCCGAAAGCTTCGCCAACGGCTCATTGTACATGCGACCAAACATTTTCGGCCACCAGAAATGCAACCCACCCATAAGCCCCACAATGGCTCCACCCACCATCACATAGTGAAAGTGAGCCACCACAAAGTAGGTGTCATGCAGGTGAATATCGGTGCCCAAGGTCGACAAGAACAGTCCGGTAAGGCCACCAATGGTGAAAAGCCCGATGAACCCATAGGCAAACCACATGGGGCTGTCGTTAACGATGGAGCCACGCCACATGGTCCCCAGCCAGGTGAAGACCTTGATACCCGAGGGAATGGCGACCGAGAAAGTGAGCAGCGAGAAAAACATCGCAGCGTAAGGGGATATGCCCGAAGTGAACATGTGGTGCGCCCACACGATGAAACTGAAGATAGCAATTGCCAAACTGGAACCAGCAATCATCTGGTAACCAAAAATGGGCTTACGGCTGAAAGTGGTAACCAATTCGCTCGCCACACCCAATGGGGGCAAAATCATGATATACACAGCAGGATGGCTGTAAAACCAAAACAGGTGCTGGAACAAGATGGGGTCACCACCCAGACGCGGATCAAAAATTCCAACTCCCAAAACCCGCTCAAGACCCAAAAGCGAGAGGGTGATGGCAATTACTGGGGTTCCCAAAAGTTGGATAATTGAAGTGGCGTAGAGTGCCCAAACAAACAGAGGCAAGCGGAACCAAGTCAAACCCGGGGCGCGCATCCGGTGAATAGTCACAATGAAGTTCAAACCAGTCAGAATGGACGAAAAACCCAAAATAAACAAACCAGCGGCAACAACCATCACATTGCCATTCGAATAGGTACTCGAGAGGGGCGTGTAGAAGGTCCAACCAGTATCCACACCCCCTAGGAGCATGGCTAGTAGGGTGAAAACCGCACCAATGACATACAGATACCAGCTCATCAGGTTCAGTCTGGGAAACGCCACATCCTTGGCGCCAAGCATCAAGGGCATAATAAAGTTGCCCAAGCTGGCGGGCACAGCCGGAATCAACACAAAAAACACCATGATCACGCCATGGGCGGTGAATGTTTTGTTGTAAAAATCACTCGAAAGCATATCCCCCTTAGGCGTGATCAATTCAGCCCGGATAATACCGGCGAATATCCCGCCCAAAAGAAACATGAAGGTCATCGAAATCAAATACATCACGCCAATACGCTTGTGATCCAGCGTTAGCAGCCAGGATGCCACGGTATTTTCGTGATTCAAATAGGTGACCTTGGAAGGTTCGTTGTTAACGAACGGCACACCCTTGGCCTTCAATTCACTGACGGTGGTACTCATTCAGTCATCTCCTCGTCGAAGTTGCCTTGTGTCATTTGCCCTGTGGTGCGCCCAAGGCGCGGGGCTGGGTTGTCGCCTCAATGCGTGGCGGCGTTTGACCCCGACGCAGAGACTTGATGTAGGCGATCACTTGGAAGAGATCGTCCTCGCTGACCAGACTCTCGTCATAAGCAGGCATGATGGACGGATGCTGCCAACCCGCCACAATCTTGGCACTAGGGTAACGAATCGATTCGCGCAGGTAGTTCTCATCCACCAAAACCGAAGTGCCGGGTGCCGTCGGACTTCCCTTGTCAAACCCTATGGGTACCCGTTTCATGTACAACTCTTCAAGAATCGGCGCCTTGGCTTGGCTTTCACCAGCATGGCAGGTCACGCATTGCAACTTCGTGAACAGCTTGCGGCCCTGCAGGGCATCGCCAAATTCGGCCTCTTCAGTCAGCCACTTTTGGTAATCAGCTTCGTCATGAACCACCACTTTGCCAATCATCCGGCTGTGCTCAGTTCCGCAATACTCGGTGCAGAACAAACGATGCTCTCCTGGTACTGTCGCCTCAAACCACAGCGTGGTGTAGCGCCCAGGCACCGCGTCAGCCTTCACCCGGAAAGCGGGGATCCAAAAGCTATGTAAAACATCTTCACTGGTGATCGTTAGCTTCACAGGCTTGCCAAGAGGCACATGCAGCGTGTTGATCTCTTTGTGGCCGGTAGGGTACTGAGTCTTCCACATCCACTGCCGACCTACCACATAAACATCGGTCGCATCTGCTGGAGGAACAACCAGCTCTGCATAAACCTTCACACCCCACCAAAAGGTGACCAAGCAAATAATTGTGGGGATGACTGCCCAACTGATCTCGAGCAACAGACCGCCATGAGTTTGCTCACCCACTTCGTCTTTGTGCCTTTGGCGGAAATAGACAGCGCAAAAGATAAGGCAAACAAAAACGCCTGCCGTTATGAGTACATTGTAGCTCAGAATAAACAGGGTTAGATTGTCTACCGAACTAGCAACCGTTGAGGCTTGTTTCGGGAAAATCGGGAAATCCCACATCAGCGCGTACCCTCCAAATCGGGCAGGGAAAGCCCCGCCTTTGGCCGACCGAAAAAACGGTTGCCAAAAATGAATCCGCCCAGGGCCAAAATGGTCACAACAGCCCCAGCCTGTATTAAACGCATCACATGCACGCTGTATCGCCCTGAATGGGGATCATATTTCATGCACACAAAACCAAGTTTGTCCACCAAGTTGCCAATGCCATTGTCCGAGGCAAGTTGCAGGTCTTTTTCCAAATCCCAAGGTGCGTAGTTCATACCCATACGGTAGTGGGATATCACACCCTCGGGCGTGAGAAAAACCACGCCGGCCGGGTGCAGCAACTCATGGTTGCCCGGGTCGCGAACAAATTTGTAACCAATTGATTCGCATATTTGGTCTATTGCAGCTTTGCCGGCAACAGTGAAGTTCCATTCGGCAACCGTTCGGTGATCGTAAACACCCTGAAGAACACTGTTTTGCTTGAGAGGCCTGCCCGTCACCTGCATCAGCTCATCGCGCTTGCGGGCAGCAATTTCAGGCGATTCTTCCTCATCAAAACTGAAAACAACCACTTCAAAGTCTGTTCCTGGCTTGAATTTCACGCGCTTCAGGCCATCAAATATGCCCATCAAAACCACATTGCACTGCTGGCGGCATCGATAATATGCAGGCACCAGCAACACCGGTTTACCTTTGGACAAAAGCTTGCCAAGGGTGGTACTGCCACCATCATGAGTCATCAAAGGGGCATCCAGCGGAACCTTCTCGCCTAGCCTCTGATCAATGCCTACCTTCTCACGCAACTTGCTGTATTGGTCTTCCTTAACATCTAAATCGCCAGGCCCACGGGGGACTGCTGAAATAGCGGGCGCATCCTGGGCGGGAGCGGCAATTGCCACCCATGCCGCCACCAGAAGTGTCACCCATCCGCGCATCAGAGAAACCTTTTGAAAAATTAAATACCTACTTGTAAACCGCTCAGACCACTAAAAATCAACGGCCGCCGTTGGTATCCACAGATTGGACCGGAATTTCGGCTTTGGTTCTGCTTTTCAACGCTCCAGGTTTGCCAAGATTCGCGAGCACTTTGTCAATGCCCGCCTTGGCCAACTTCGCATTACCTTCCTTGATATTTTCCTGACCGATAGTGTTGTCGCTGGGCTGACCACCCGAATGGAGAGGAGACAAAATGTCGGCTCCTTCCAATGCGGCTATCGCTGCAAAGGGTGGGCGCACAAAATCGTTCACACTGATACGATCATAGGCGATACGGGCTTGGTTTGCGGCTTCAGCCGAATCATTGGGAATCGCCAACGCATATCTACTTTGCAACTCAGCCCTCACCTGTTGGTGGTAGGCGACACGCTTGCCACGCATAACCTCGTCAGTTAGCACCTTGCTGCCCTGTTCGAAATGCGTCAGATAGGCGAATAAAATGTTCACCGAAACAATAGCCCCTAAAATCATGGCTGTGATAAAGCCCATGAAAATATAGGCAACACTGCTGCGAACATCCTTGCGCTCAAAGGCCACATCCATTTGGTTGCCTTCCATCACGCCACCTCCCAAAACCATGAACGCTTAAACCACCCGCAATGACATGGGCTAGCCGATCAGCCATGGCTGCCGGCAACCTCCACATCATCAGAAACCGTGTGCACAGGTTCGGTTGCTTTGCGATAGTCATTAACAGGCAAAAGCTCAAATCGAACCAGTTGCCGCAAAAATACAAACAGCCATAGTGAGAACAGGCCCGCACCAGCGGCTAAATCCATCACTGTCTCAAGGCTGAAGAAGTTGAAATCGCCAGGTCGGAACGCAGGCTTCATTTGCCAGTAAAGGTCAATGAACCGCATCACCAAAATGAAACCCGCAACCCGTGCCAACCACTTGCCCGAGCGGCTCACATCGCGGAGCAACAAGACAAAGAATGGAATGACAAACTGGCCAAACACCAAGGCCGCAGTCACATACTCCCAACCGCCATTGGTTCGGGCGATGAAAAATGGAACCTCTTCCTTCAAGTTGGTCGACCAAATCAGCAGGTACTGGGAAAACGAAATGTAAGTCCAGAAGACCACAAAGCCCAAAATAAGGCTGCCCAGATCCCGCATCAGCTTCTTGTTTCGGCCCGTCGAAAGATCCTCGATGCCACTTCGTAGCATCACATAAACCAAAGCATTTAAACACAGGGCACCCAGCAATTGGCCAAAGCCAAAAATCACCGGGAACATCGAAGAATACCAGATCGGCTGCAGCGACATGCTCCAGTCGGTACTGATAAACAGCATGGTTATCGAATAAATCACAATGCCTGGCCCGGAGTATTGCATGGCCAAGTCACGCAATTTCTGGCTGGTTCCCTCTGCCTCTTCGCGCCGGGCTACCCGGTTGAGCAACAAAGCCAAAACGATCCAAATGCTAAAAGCAATAGCGGCCCGCACTGCAAAAAATCGAACATTCAAATAACCAAGCTTTTCTTCAACCACCAGCTTCTCATGGTGGTGCAGGTGTTCCACCAATTCATGGTCGGCCCAAGGCCAGAGTTTTTCGGAGCTGACAACATTCAGCTCTTCATGGTGATTTTCCGGATGATAATCAGGGCGCAGGTTGAATATGGTCAACCCGCCCAAAGCGATGAGCGCGAAAACCAAGCCCCACACAGGCAAGGTGCGTGTGCCTGCCTCCAGTGGACTGCGAAGCACATAGCCCCAGTAGCCTGCGGTACACCATTGAATCATCAGCAACACAAGTGATCCCATGGCCAAGCCAAAGGGCATCATGTAGCCGATCAACAAACTACGGAACATCGGGCCGGTGCCCACCACCAAACCAAGGGCTACCGTTGCACCCAAGGCGACCAAAGCCACTGTCAAAGCAGTAGCGGCCATGGCATTGATGCGTGGTTTGGCCTGTTCCAAAAGATTACTGTTCGTCTCAGCAGCCATCAGCGGGCTCCCTCCGTTGCGGGTGCGGCAACAGTGTTGGCCGCCACTCCACCCTTGCGGTTGGTTTCCTGCAACGCCTTGATGTAGGCAACAATCGCCCATCGATCTGCGACCGGGATCTGGGCAGAATAGGTCCCCATGGCTCCATAGCCGTGTGTGATCACATGGAAAAGATAACCAACAGGGGCATCATTCAGGGCCACATCACTCGCCCCCTGGTACTTCAGGCCACGACTGTGGTGCGCCTTCTTGTCTTCTGGCTGCTCCCAAAAAGCTGGAGGCTTCAAGAAACCACGCATGACAATGGTGCCGTCTGCCGCGCCGGTTTGGCCGTGGCAAACATTGCAATAAATGTTGAATCGCTCACGACCACGCTTCAAGGTTGACTCAGTCACAGGCTCGGGGAAACCGTCGGCATATTGACCAAGGACTTCCTCAGCGCTCACTGGAGCCGTAGTTGGAGACGATGGCGCCTCCTTGACCTTGCCTGTGAAGTACCAACCGTCCTCTTGGATAGAACCACGCGCAACGGTCCCCTCCACATAGGGACGGGTCGAACGACCATCTGACCAAAAATCGGTGGGATCCTGTGGCTTCAGTTTGTGTTGCAAAGCCATTTGCTGGTAGCAACCAGTCGCACCAAATGCTAATGCGACACACAGAGCTACACTCAACCGGGGGGCGGTCATGCCGGCACCTCCGAAATCGTCAGGGGCTTCAGGTTTTTCAAAAATTCCCGCGTCTTTTCGTTGTCGTACAACTTGTCTTCCGACTCGATGCACAAAAAGAAGCGATCCACGCTGGCACGGCCAAATTCGGGCACTTCAAACAGCGGGTGATTCAAACGCGGGTAACCGTTGATGGCCAGCATTCCGAATACGGCCGTGAAGGCCGCAAACAAAATCGTCAATTCAAACATCGGTGGCACAAAGGCTTGCCACGAGAAGAACGGGCGACCGGCAATGTTCAGCCGGTAACTGAACCATTGATTGAAGGGAATCCATGCATCCCACTCGGCGGGCAAGCCGCCCGAAGTGAGAGTTTGCAGCATAAAGCCGGTGATGGTGCCTGTGATGCCACCAAAAAAGATGGCCACAGGCATCAAGGTGCGCTTTTGGCCCAGAGCCTCTCGCAAGCCTTCCACCGGAAAGGGACTGTACCCTTCCATTTTTACAAACCCCTCGCGACGGGCGCGATCGGCTGCATCAACCAGCGCTTGGGGATTATCAAACTCTGCCAACAGGCCAAATGAGGCCATCTTTGCCGGGGCGGCGCCCATCAGTGGTGCCCTCCAGAGCCAGGTGCATGGGTATGCGATTCCGGCAGCATGTGCTTCATCTCAAACGCGGAGATCATCGGCACCAAGCGCAGGAACAGGAAGAAAAGTGTGAAGAACAGTCCAAAGGTTCCAAAGTAGGTCGATAGATCCCAGAATGTGGGAGAATATTGACCCCAAGCTGAGGATTGCCATGGAATGCGCTGAAGGCTCATGAGGATCACGAATCGCTCAAGCCACATGCCAATATTGATCACGAAACTGATCATCCACAGCCAGAACATGCTACGACGGAAATATTCCCACCAGAATAGTTGGGGAATGATGCCGTTGCACAAAATGAGCATCCAATACCAAAGCCCATAAGGTCCAAAGGCGCGGTTTTTCATGAACAGGTCGCGTTCTTCAGGGCTGCCAGAGTAGTAAGCCATGAAGGCCTCCACGCCGTAGCCAAAGAACACGATCCAACCACTAGCCAGCATCACCTTGGCCATGTTGTCCAAGTGTTTGTCGGTGATGTAGTCTTTCAGGCCATAAGCCGCCCGTGCGGGAATGGCCAAGTTGACCACCATCGCAAACCCGGCAAAAACAGCTCCCGCAACAAAGTAAGGCGGGAAGATGGTGGCATGCCAACCGGGGACATTACCCACGGCAAAGTCGAATGAAACGATGGTGTGAACCGAAAGCACCAAAGGTGTGCTCAGGCCGGCCAGCAATAGATAAGAAGTCTCGTAACGATGCCAGTGCCGGGCAGCGCCACGCCAGCCAAGACTAAGAATGCCATAAGCGCGACGAGCCCAAATGTTTTTGGCACGGTCGCGAAGGCTGGCAAAGTCGGGCACCAAGCCGGTGTACCAAAACAGCAACGAAACAGTCAGGTAAGTCGAGACTGCGAAAACATCCCAAATCAGCGGGCTGCGAAACTGCGGCCAAAGCTGCATGGTGCTCGGGTAAGGCATCAGCCAGTAAAAGAACCACGGCCGGCCCATGTGAGCTAGCGGGTAAAGGCCGGCGCAAGCAACCGCGAACAAGGTCATTGCTTCCGCGAACCGATTGATCGAGGTACGCCATTGCTGGTGGAACAGCAACAAAATGGCGGAAATCAGAGTTCCCGCATGGCCGATACCGATCCACCAAACAAAGTTGATGATGTCGAAGCCCCAGCCCACAGGGACATTCACGCCCCAGGTGCCAATGCCTTCGTACAGCAGCCAAGTGACTGCCATCAACAAAACCTGAAGGATCAGGAACGACACCGCAAAGCCAACCACCCAGCCTTTGCCGGTGGGGCCTGTGACAATGTCATTGATCTTCGAGGTAACTGTCCCGAAGTTGTAAGTACCGGTGAAAAGGGAGTCCTTATCCGGCACCTTCGCCTCTTTCGTCGCCATGTCTGTCATCTCACCCCTTGTTGGCGGGGGCCTCCAGATCGGGGTGGGGATTACGCAGGCCAGCCAGGTAGGTTGTGCGCGGGAAGGTGTTCAAGCCCTCCAGCAGCGAATAATTCAACCCCTTGGTGGCAGGATTGTTCTTGATCTTGTGGATACGACTCTTCGGATCATTCATGTCGCCAAAGACAATGGCGCCAGCCGGACAAGCGCCCTGGCAGGCGGTCACCACCTCACCGTCGTTGATGCGAACCTGAACCTTGCCAGCCTCTTTGGGCTGCGCTTCGCGGGTGATACCCTTTTTCTCGGTCTCAGCCTGCGAAATCGCGCGCTTTTCTGCGGTGATCTCGGCATGGCGGATACGCTGCACACAGTAGGTGCACTTCTCCATCACACCACGGGTGCGAACCGAAACTTCGGGGTTGTTCACCAACTTCATCGATGGGGTCGTGTAGTCGGTGTACTGCAGGAAGTTGAACCGACGCACCTTGTACGGGCAGTTGTTCGAGCAGTACCGCGTGCCCACACATCGATTGTAAACCATGTCGTTGAGGCCGTCGTAACTATGCACAGTTGCGGCAACCGGGCAAACCTGCTCGCAAGGCGCGTTCTCGCACTGCATGCAAGGCACAGGCTGATGGTAAGTCCGCACCTCGGAAGCTTTGTCGAGATCCTCGAAATTCACTTGGAAGTAGCGGTCAACCCGAATCCAATGCATCTCGCGGCCGCGGCTTACCTCGTGCTTGCCAACCACCGGGCTGTTGTTTTCCGACTGACAGGCGACAACACAAGCGGAGCAACCGGTGCAGCGGTTCAGGTCGATCACCATGCCCCAACGATTGACATGCTTCCCATATTCATAACCTGCCATGGGCGCGTGTTCAGCCGGCAACAAAGTCAAGGGTAGGCGGCCCTTTTCCTCACCATGCGAATCATCGCCTTCCTTGTGGACATGGCCGGGAGCACCATGTGGCACTTCGCTGGCGTGAGCTTCCCCGCCATGTTCACCTTCAACCCAACCTGGGCCCTTGGCGTTCTCGGCCAATGTGCCAATACGCACCAGCGGCACAGGACGGCCATCCTGCTCCATGCTGTGATGGCCCTGCACACAAGCAAGCAGGTGAGATTTGCCGGTTACCTTGGCGGTTGCTGGAGCAGACCAAAGCCTTGCTTTGGAGCGAAGCGTGTAGCAACTCACCCCAACCACATCGCCAGACTTGCCGTTACCAACCTTGTCTGGGCTCGCTTTGCCCTCACCCACCAGCATGCCACCCACCCTGCCAGCGCGGGTGCGACCATAGCCAAGCTGAACCACTACCACGCCGTCGGCAACGCCCGGCTGTGCCCAGACGGGCAGCATCTGCTTTTGGCCGCCAACTTCCAGCTCAATCACATCGACATAAGCCCGGCCGTGTTCGCCACCGGTGATGCCGAATGATTTGGCGGGGGCTATATATTCCTTGTCGCCGCGCTTCTCACGCTTCAGGTCAAGTTTCAGCTCCTTAAGAGCTGTACCATACCCCACATAGGCGGCATTATCCCAGGTGATCTTCGTGATCGGCTTCGGGGTTTCCAACAACCAGCCATTGTTGGCAAAACGCCCGTCATAGACCGTGTCGTCCTGCGCGAAAACCACTTCCAGACCAGCCAACTTGGCGGGTAGTGCCAAGCCAGCCAAGCCACCCTCGTTCAACTTAGCATCGGCGGGGGCAACCGAGGTTCCAGCAACCCAGCCATCATGCACCGCTGAACGGAAAAACGACTCGAAGTCCTTGAACTTGCCAAGCTCAGGGGTCGCACCACGCTTTTGGTCAAACCAAGACTTCCAATATCGACGGACCAGATCATAACCCTGACGCTCAACAATCGGAGCGTCTTTGGTCTCTTTCGACGGATCGGATTCAACTGCGATAAGACCTGCCAACAACTCGGCTGCGGAATGGCCCGAGAACAGCGGAGCAATCAATGGCTGAACCAGACAAGCGCGCCCATCATGCGCAAGCAAGTCGCCCCATTGCTCGAGATAATGGGTTTGCGGAATGCGCCATTGAGACTTGATCGCAGTCTCATCCTGGTAGAGACCCATGTAAGCAGTCGTGCACTCTTTTTTGCCCGAAAGCTTCAGCAATTCCTGGCCAAAAGCCACATCGGCTGGCGCGCTGTAGGCGGGGTTGCCATCAAACACCAGCAAGAATTTCACCCTGCCAGCTTGCATATCTTCAGTGAGCTGGGCCAAGGAATTGTCGCTAGCCAACGGACGGCCACCAGCCAATGGCGCCCGATAATGAACCGTTTTGCCAGCATTGCCCAACTTGGCATTGATCGAGGCGACCAAAGCATGCACTTCTTTGGGCTGGCGAGGACCTGCCACAACGACCGTATGCCCCGCACGCGACTCGGCTTTGGCAAGCTTCTTGCCAGTGTGATCGTGGCTCTTTTCCTTCAGGTCAGAAGCCAAAACTTGCAAAAATTTCTCTTCGGCGGCATCCAAACCCGCAGCAGGCTTGCCACCAGCGGCACCTAACAGGTGGGCCAAGTGCGAGACCAATGCCGGTATGGCGCTTGGACGAGCGGCCAAGCGGTGATCAGCCTTGGTGCCAGTCACCGAAAGGGTGGGCTCTATGGCATAAAGACGGGTCATGCTTTCAGGGCTGGCAGCATCACGCAAATCACCAAACTGACGCACCAATGCCAAATGCCCTGGCCCTTGGTTCAGCAAGTCGGTGTCAATCGCCACAATCACATCAGCGCGAACCTTCTTGGCTGCATCGTGCAGCACTGGATGCGCCTCAAGGGCTTGGCCAAACGCCAAGGTGTTCCCTTCCAAACCATTGTCGGAGGCCAAAGGCTCGTGCTGGTGGCACCTGGAACCGGGATATTTCTTAAGGAAGCGCTCAATCAAATCGCGCTCTGTGGGCGAGGTAACAAGCCCGGTTACCAAACGAATGGCCGAACCTTGGTTGCCCTTGTCCAAAACAGTCAAAGATTTCTTCAAACCACGCTGGCAATCTTCCCAACTGGTCGTGTTACCTTCAAAATTCAGCGGGTATTCGCGATCAGGGTCATACATGCCCAAAACAGAAGCCTGCGCGAACACATCGGTTCCAGCCGACACACCCTCGGGCGCACCCGCCAGCGACGGATGTTGCGGATTGGGTTCAATCTTGATGGGACGACCTTCGTAGCTCTTCACCAAAACCGGTGTCGCGTAGCCACCCAGTGCCATCGAAGTCGCAAAGTACTGGGGCCGGCCAGGCTGCGTGCCTTCGGCTTCACGAATGTTAGGCACAATCAAGCCGGCAGGCTGACGACAACCAGTCGCCCCAGCCAGCGCCAAAGATGCGCCCATCAACGAAAGGAAGGTGCGGCGAGAAAGCGGATCCGTGAACTCACCTGCCTGCGAAGGAAATTCCCGATTCAGCATCGACTGAAAATCAGGCTTCTCAAGCAATTCCTCAAGACTGCGCCACATTTTAGGGGCAGCCTTGGGTTCGTTCTGATGCGCATCGGTGACAACCGGTTTGATGCTCATGGCTAGGTGGTCTTCCGAACAGGTCTTGAAGGTTCAGTCAGGGCAACAAGCCCGAATTTGCGTTAACGCCCCGGCCCGAGCCGGCGGCAATCTCTTAGCGGTGACAGGTGGAACAGGTTATCAAACTGCGCACATTCAACTGCTCTTTCAGCTTCGTGCCCAGTTCATACTGCGTCCAAACCTTCTCCGGGTCAGCAGGGTCTTTGTACTGGTCTGCAGACCAAGCCATATTGGTGATCTGGTCTCGGGGCCGCAGATGATTCTCTGGAGCACGGTGACAATCAAGACACCACTCCATTAGAAGAGTGCCCTTCTGATACACAGCCTGCATTTGATCAATCCGACCATGACAACTAGCACACCCAATACCCTTGGCAAGGTGGATGCTGTGGTCGAAATAGGCAAAGTCGGCAAGACGATGCAATCGCTTCCACTCAATTGATTCTTCATTTTTATAGCTATCACGAACCAGACTCAGCATCTCACTACCAACCCAAATCTGGCTGTGGCAATTCATGCAAGTCTTGGTGGGAGGCACATTGGAGTGAGCAACCTGCTCAGCTGAAGTGTGGCAATAACGACAATCAATGCCTAATCCATTCACATGGTGGGCATGACTAAACTGAATGGGCTGGGTTTTGCCGTTCATCGAGCCGGTAAAGTAAGGCGACCTAGCATAAAGCATCACTGCGCCGGTCACGGCCCCACCACCCAACACAGCCCCGACAATTGCCACGCGAAATAATGTGTTGGCAATTTTTGGAAACAACTGCGCCATGGATTACCTCCAGAGACCCGACTCTACCGCTGACCCATTAAACCAAATGGCCAACCGCACCCACACGCTAATCACAAGGCTGGACTGAAAATTTCCAATCTCACCCCGCAATTGCATTGGATCAGGTCATCCAATCACCTATCTGGACTAACTTACATGCAAGTCACATGCCGACCATATCAGATCGGCCCTTTGGCCATCAATATCCCTGTTTTCCCAAAAAAATGAAAAGACCCGCATCATTCTTTTAGGACTAGAAATTTCCGGCCCTGAGAAACCAACAACCTTTCTTTCTAGTTGCTGGGAATTACCCTTCGCACCCACCAACTAAGATTTTTTCACGCCTTCCCAGGATGCTTCCAAGGCCCACGGTACTCACGGGTCAGCAACGCCGTTGCCTCCGGGTCTCCCAACACCGCATGCTTCAGCGGGTCATACCGCAAAGTCCTGCCAACTTGCATGGCCCGGTTGGCCAAAACACAGGCAGCGGTTGAAATGTGCCCCTGTTCAATATCTGCCACCGGCTTGCCCCTAGTGGCAACCGCCTGCAACCAGTCACGCAAATGAGCCCGCACCGCACTGGCCACATTCCGCTCCAGGTCTTTTTCAGTTTTATCTTCCGGGTACTTCTCCTCTTCCATCAGCGCCTTCCCAGAAAGCTTGGCTTGGCGGGAACCCGATGGGAAAAACTCATACTTGTTCACGCTCAGTTTCAAATGCCCTTTATCGCCATAAATCGTTGCCCCCCAAGGGTATTCAGGGTCGGGCGCATCTCCCCAAGTGCGGTGGTTCCAAGTCACCGACAAACCATCAAATTCAAACATCGCCGTTTGGGTGTCAGGAATCGTAGCCTTGCTAGCTTTATCCATCCAAATGCCACCAGTTGAACTAATCCGATTGGGCCAACCCAAATCCAACATCCAACGAACCATATCTAGCATGTGTATACACATGTCTCCCAATATCCCGTTGCCATATTCCCAAAACGATCTCCAACCACGGGGATGCACCATGGAATTGAAAGGCCGCATAGGCGCCGGCCCCGTCCACAGGTCGTAGTCGAGCGTGGCAGGTGGCACCGAATCGGCCGGATTTCCCCGCGCCCGCATGTGGTAGTAACAATAAATTTCAACTTGCGATATTTTGCCCAACAACCCGGTCTTCACAACCTTTTCCATAGCCTCCACCAAATGCGGGGTGCTGCGCCTCTGGGTGCCCACTTGCACCACCCGCTTCAGGCGACGAGCCGTCTCAAGCAACGCTTTGCCTTCGGAGACATCCACGCTAATGGGCTTTTGCAAATAAACATCGGCCCCCGCCTCCATCGCTGCAATGCCCTGAAGTGCATGCCAATGGTCCGGCGTTTCCACAATCACCAAATCAAGATCTTTTTCAGCCAAAAGTTTGCGGTAATCTTTTTCCAACCGCGGCTTTTTCGATCCAGGCTGCCGCTGGCCCACCCATTCGGCTGCCTCGTCCATCATCCGCGTGTCAGCGTCGCAAAGGCCCACAATATTCACAGGGGCCACCTGAATCAGCCGCATCAGGTCACTTTTGCCGTACCAGCCACAACCAATCAGGCCTACTCTGGGCGGCTTCCCGCCCATTTCATTACCAAACCCACTTCGGGCACCCCAAGATGCCAATGCTCCGCTCGCCAAAAATATGCGACGATCCATTCCAAACCTCCCAGGTGCCCTTGAATCTCTAGGCTACATGGTAAGGCTTGCAAGGGGGCTGAGTCCAATCACCAAACCCAAAGGCAAAGACCAAGCCCTCAATCAGCTTGAAAGCTCCACCCAAAAAATGTTGGTAAATCATACACTTGTTGAATTTCAGTACCTTGCCCATGGCACTTAAGTAGACGCCTACACTAGCCCGACATCACCCAGGCCCAGTTGGCCCGAAATGCCCGCTGTTTATTTTTGTAAATCAATCAGGTTGGCCGCATCAAAAGTGGGGCCATCAATACACACACGCTGGTAATCCCAACCGCTGGCCTGCTCGCTAGAGGCCACCTTCACCACACAACTGAAGCAGATGCCAAGGCCGCAAGCCATCGGTGTTTCAAGCGATACCTGACAGGGAACCCCTCGTTCGCGAGCCCAGCGGGCCACAGCATACAGCATAGGCTCCGGCCCGCAAGCAACAATCCATTCCGGCTTTTCCAAGGTGTCCAAACCATCTGTCACACGGCCCTTTAGGCCAAGGCTGCCGTCTTCGGTACAAGGAAGCACACACGCCCCAGCCTGAACGAACGCATCCAAACCCGCCAACAGGCTCTCACGGCGCGCACCATAAACCAGCTCAACCTTGTCCACTACTTTTTGCGCGCTTTTGCCAGCAAATCCCCGTCCGCCCAAAAGCTCTCGGCTATAGGCAAGAAACGGGGTCTGGCCAATGCCACCCGCCACCAGCGTCACCCGGGCCACATGGTCTGGCACCGCTGGGAAACGCATACCCAAAGGGCCCCAAATCTCCACCGAATCACCCGGCTTCAAACCCGACAACAAAGTGGTCATCTTGCCCACTACCAAATGGACAATCTCCAAGCCAACCAACCCGCCCTGTCCATCCAGCACCGTGTCATACAACGCGAACGGACGCCCCAACAGCGGGTCGGTCCTTCCCGCAATTCGCACCATGAAAAATTGCCCCGGCTGGGCGAGTGCAGCCACCTCCGGGCCATGCAAACGCAGACGCCAGGTTCGCTCAGCCAACTGGTCGTTGGCCAACACGCTGGCGCTCTTGTGGGCGCAGGGACGCTGCTGGGCGCAAGAAGAGTCCATAATAAATCCATTACTGCCTAAAATTGGCCTAACCCGGCTTTATTCCTCAGCTTCGCCCGGCTTCTTTCGCCAATTCGGCTTGCGGGCCGGACGCACCGGAGGCTTGTAACCAGAGGGCAAAGGCGTTCTGGCTTTGGGAATACCTCCGGGCATTCTAGCCCTAGGCGTGCGAGTGTCACCCGCTCTGGGAGTGAAACGCAAAGTACCCGGACGGTGAAGACCTCTTGGGCCGTCTCCCCGTGGTGGGCCACCAGGACCTGCTCGCATCGGGCGATCACCATCCCGACCGCGCGGCGGGCCACCAGGACCTGCTCGCATCGGACGATCACCATCCCGACCGCGTGGTGGTCCACCAGGCCCCGCTCGCATCGGAGGATCACCATCGCGACCGCGTGGTGGTCCACCAGGACCCGCTCGCATCGGACGATCGCCATCCCGACCACGCGGCGGGCCACCGGGACCTGCCCGCATCGGACGATCACCATCCCGACCACGCGGCGGACCACCAGGACCTGCTCGCATCGGACGATCACCATCCCGACCACGCGGCGGACCACCAGGACCTGCTCGCATCGGACGATCACCATCCCGACCGCGCGGAGGACCGCCAGGTGGCCGATCAAAACGCTTGGGCTGAGGCCGCCCCTCGCCACCCTGTTCACGGGCGGGCCTAGGGCGTGACCCCTCTTCTGACCGATTCATCTCATCTTCGTTCATATTTTCATCCGCTTCGTCATCGCTAAATTCCGTGCCTTCAATCAATGCTTCCCGTCGGGCCTGCACCTTACCGCAAAGCTTGCGCAGTTTAGTAATCTCTTCCAGCCCCAACCGTCTGGATTTCCCCGCCGGCAACCGGTCTAAAAACAAGGGCCCGATTTGCAACCGCACCAAGCGCAAAACCTTGTGACCCAAGCGCGCCAACATGCGCCTGATTTCGCGGTTTTTACCTTCGGCTAACACAATTTTCAGCCAGGTACTCTCACCTTGGCCTTTCAGTTTTTCCACAGATTTGGCCCGGACCCGGCCCTCAGACAGATACACACCCTCAAGCAACTGCTCCAGATCCTTATTGCCCGGATTGCCAGCTACCTGAACCCGGTAGGTCTTCTCAACTTCATAGCGGGGATGGGTCAATCGCAGGGCCATTGGCCCATCGTTGGTTATCAATAAAAGACCTTCGCTGTCGGCATCAAGCCGGCCCACTGTGTAAACCCGTTGGGGCACATGGGGTAGCAAGTCAACCACTCTGGGCCTTCCCGAGGGATCGTGATTGGTGCAAAGGATTCCACGCGGCTTATGCATGGCCCAATAAACCAAATCCTCAGATTTCACGGGCTGGCCATCCACCCGCACCTCTTGCCCGTCTTGCACACGGAACCCAGGCTCGTGCACCACCTGACCTTCCACCAGAATGCGACCAGCCTGAATCAGGCCATCGCAATGCCGGCGTGAGCCAATACCAGCCAAAGCCAGCCACTGATTTAAACGCTTGCCATTCACCGAAAATGCTCCCCGTTAGCCGGCCACTTAGAACCGGCTTTTCACACCAGACCCAACCCCCAAAAGGGGTAAAGTTCAAACCGCGCGGTGGGTGATTGCATCCAACCTGCCAGTCAAATCCGCGACTTGCTGTTCCAGATTGGATAGGCGCAAGCGCAGTTCATCCATCGCTCCACCACTTCTCGGTTCGGCACGACCCAACTCAGGCTCTGCCCCGGACGCCCCCGCACGAGCCCTTAAAGACTCCAGTTCGTCCGCAGGGTAAAAACCATGGCTTACCTGTGCACCCCGACGCTCCAGTGGCCCAAACGCAACCACCAAATTGCGCTCAATTAAAACCCGCAGCACCTGCCGCAAACTGTCCAAATCGTCGATCGGCTCCATGCGACTGGCCCGCAGCCGCAATTCGCCCTCAGTCTGCGGACCACGCAGTAATAACTCGGCAATCACCGCGACCTCTTTTTTGTCGAGGGTGAAAACCTCATAAAGCTGGTGCCGCCAACGCTCCACCCGACCGCCTACCACCCTGGAAACCAGCTTTTTCTTGATCAGAACCTCCAGGCAGTCCTGAATCTCAATTTCCTGCAAATCCAACAGCGGGTCACGATTGCTCTTTTGGTTGCAACCGGCAACAAGTGCATTCAGGCTAAGGGGATAGGTGTCAGGCACCGTTCGGGCCTTTTCCACCAAAACGCCCAAAATCCTTCGCTCTACCAACCCAAGGGTAATTGCCGCTGGGGCGCCACCTTCCATGATCTTGCCTCTCCAGAAACATCCGCACACTTTGCCCAGTTCACCAACAGTGCATCATAGCGCATGCAAGCCAAATCTGCCGGCTTGGAAAACGAATTGACCTAACCCCACACGCCCAAAGGCTCTTCCTAGTGGGTTTGGGCCGGTCCTGCGGGGTCCGTATGCCCCTTTCACCCACTATTCCCGCCACCTTTGACGCCTTTGCTTGGTGGTGATAAACGCGCTTCGGTCGATCGTCTTACTAGGCCCGTCCAGCCGTTTGCTAATGCCGAATCCTTCAATCGGGGGTGTCCCACCTTGGTTGCCTACTCTCTCACCCTTGCTACCACGCTACCTTTTGCGCTTTTGGCTCGCATCCTGCTTCCAATACCCACTTCGTTCAGCCCCAAAACCGTGAGGGAACCCCGAGGGTTTTAGTCTCCAGCAGGGTATCAGCACCGCCCCATAGCGGGGGCGATTCCCAATTCTCAACCAAAGAAATTGGCCAACCCTAGGGCACAACCTGCCCCAACTTGATTTCCTTCCCCTCCCAGACCGCTTTGCCCGTGGCCCGGTCATATTCCAGCACCCGGTGCTGGCTGCCTGGCACCGCCGCCACATCCACTCGCGGCAGGCGGCTTTGCAGCCGGGCTTTCACCTCGGTCATACCGGCATTACCAATCAGGTTAGTCCACTCCCGGGGGTCCTCGCGCAGGTCGTACAGTTCCTCGCTGCCGTCCGCATAACAAATGTAGCGGTATCGGTCATCCCGCACCGCGTGGTTGCCCCGGTTGTGGGTGGTGATAGCCACCCGGTCAACTTGGGCCGCAGGGTTTTTCAACAAAGGCACCAAAGACCTGCCCTCCAACCCATCGGGCCCCTTCACACCAGTAAGTTCCATCAAGGTGGGATAGATGTCCAACAACTCCACAGCCCGAAAGCACTCGCCAGCCTTGGCAGTGCCTGGCCCCGCTATCACCAACGGCACACGGGTAGATCGCTCCCAAAGCGTGTTTTTACCTGTGATTTGCTTCTCACCCAAATGGAACCCATGGTCCGAGCAAAGCACCACTACCGTGTCATCCTCATGCCCACTGGCCTTCAGTGCCTCCAAAACCCGCCCCACCTGCGCATCTACAAACTGCGTGCAGGCCAAATAGCTGCGCACCAAGTTGCGCCACTGGTTATTTTCCCGAACCCACTTCAGCCGCGGCTCCGGCAAATCCCAGTGCAAATACCAAGAGAATCTCGGCGTGTCGTCACGATCATTCGCATCGATTGCCGGCAACACACTGTCATCATCTGGAATCTTTGCCAACCATTCAGGCGGAATATGGCAAGGGACATGCGGCAAAAAGAATCCTGCTGCCAAAAAGAATGGTTTACCATCATGAGTCTTTCCCAATTGGTCCACAGCCCAACTGGCCACCTTAAAATCTCCTTTTTGCTCTTCTTTGTGCGGAAAAGCGCCCCAGTCCATCATCGGGTGGTTGCCGCCAGGCGTGGGCGGGATCAGCTTGGCCACAGGCCCAACCCCGGGCCCACCAGGATGGCCCCAAACCTTGAATTGCCCCGCCCGGTCCGCCGGCGGCACCGCATGCCAAATTTTGCCCGTAACCAGGGTGCTATAACCCGCCCGGCCAAACGCCTGGGGAAGACTCTCACGCCCTCTCAGACTTGCCACATCCCCGTACCAAGGCATCAACCCGTGAACCCCCGTCGTCGAGGGCCTCAAACCCGTCAAAAGGCTGGTGCGCGAAGGATTGCACAAGGGGGCTTGGCAATGGGCATTGTTAAACAACATGCCCCGTCTGGCCAACGCATCAATATGCGGGGTTTTAGCTAATGGGTGCCCCTTCAGGCAGCCTATCCAATCATTCTGATCATCAATCATGATCAGCAAAACATTCGGCCTTGCCCGTCCAGGCCCACTATAACCTGTTTGGCCGGCCACTAATATTGCAATCAAAACGCCTAGCATGGATATACTTCTCGTTATTCCTTAACTTGGCCCCGTGCCCCCTATCTTCTAACATGACACTCATGCGATAACATGGTTTCTTCGAGTGTTCATTAACGTTTTACTGCCCGACAAAATTTTGAAAGAGAGCTTACTTTGAGCCAGATCCACGACCTGGTGCGCGAATTGCGCGAACCCAATAACAGCAAAATTGTCCTGCTGGTGGCCGATGGTTTGGGTGGTCTCCCTTTGCTACCAGGTGGCAAAACCGAATTGGAAACCGCCAAGACTCCCCATCTCGATGATCTGGCAAAAATTGGCGTCTCCGGCCTTTCCGTCCCCGTCCTGCCCGGCATCACCCCAGGTAGCGGACCGGGCCACTTGGGCCTCTTTGGCTACGATCCCCTCGAGTTCCGGATTGGCCGCGGAATTTTGGAAGCCCTAGGCATCAACTTCCAGGTCGGCCCGCGCGATGTCGCCATTCGCGGCAACTTCTGCACCCTCGACGCATCCGGCACCATCTCCGACCGACGCGCTGGCCGCCCGTCCACCGAAACCTGTGTCGAAGTTTGCAAAATCCTTGCAAAGATCGAAGTCCCAGGCGCCGAGATTTTCGTCGAGCCCGTTCGCGAGCACCGCTTTGTGCTCGTCATCCGTGGCGACAATCTGGGCGACCGCGTCAACGACACCGACCCGCAAATCGTCGGCGCCAAACCACTGCTCGCTTCCGGGGCCGACGACGCCAGCAAGCGCACCGCAGAAATAATCAACCAGTTTGTGGAAAAGGCCACCCGCGCCCTAATCGACCAAGCCCCGACCAATGGCATCACGCTCCGTGGCTTCGCCAGACACCCCGCCATCGCATCCATGCACGATGTCTACGGCCTGCGCTCTGCCGCTCTCGCCGTTTACCCCATGTACCGCGGCCTCGCCCGTTTGGTTGGCATGGAAATCCTGGAAACCGGCCCAACCCTCGAAACCCAGGTCGACGCCCTCAAGGCCGCCTGGAACGACCACGACTTCTTCTTTCTCCATTACAAATACACCGACGCCACAGGCGAAGACGGCAACTTCGACGCCAAAGTCAAAGCGACCGAGGCCTTCGATGCTATCATCCCTGCGGTGCGCGCCCTCAATCCCACCGTGCTGATTGTCACAGGCGACCACAGCACCCCCAGCAAAATGAAAAGCCACTCCTGGCATCCGGTTCCAACGCTGCTGTCGGCCGACACGTGCCGTACCGACGCGGTCACCACCTTTGGCGAATCCGCCTGCCTGCAGGGCGGCCTCGGCCAATTCGAGGCCAAGCACCTCATGCTGCTGGCCATGGCACACGCCGGCCGCCTTGGCAAATACGGGGCCTAAAGAATTCAAGATCCCAAATATAAAAAGGCGCCTCCATCTCATGGCGGTGCCTTTTTTACGCCTGCAATTTAGTTCTCACCTCGTCACCAGTCACTTCTCCTTCCCACCGGCTGATCACCACCGTTGCCACGCCATTGCCAATCATGTTGGTTATGGCCCTGCATTCACTCATGAAGCGGTCGATGCCAATGATGAAAGCAATGGAAGCGGGCGGAATGTCCGGCACCGCCTGCAGCGTCGCCGCCAGGGTCACAAACCCAGACCCGGTCACCCCGCTGGCACCCTTGCTGGTCAGCATCGCCACCAACAGCAAACCAATCTGCTGGGCCCATGTCATGGGAGTGTTGGTTGCCTGGGCAAGAAAAATTGCCGCCATACACAGGTAAATATTGGTCCCATCCATATTGAAGCTGTAACCCGTGGGCAGCACGAGCCCCACTGTCGATGGCTGGCAACCCAGCCTCCGGCTTTTTTCCATCATGCCGGGCAAGGCTGTTTCACTCGAACTGGTGCCAAGGCACAAAATCAGCTCGTCCCGGATGAACCACAAATATTGAAAAATGGAAAACCCTGCCCAACGGCACACCAATCCAAGCACCACCACCACAAACAACCCGGCAGTCACATAAAAGCACAACATGAGCCCAAGCAAGTTTTCCAGCGATTGAATGCCATATTTGCCCACCGTGAAGGCCATCGCCCCAAAAGCCCCGATTGGCGCCGCCCGCACCAAGATCCCCAGCACCGCGAAAAAGAATTCCTGGGCCCTCTCTATGCCGACCAAAATCACACGACCTCGCTCCCCTAACCGCGCCAACGCAAAGGCCGATACCACAGAAACCAGCAATACCTGCAACAATTCCCCACCCGCCAAAGCCCCGAAAAAACTCTCGGGAACCATTCCCAGCAAAAACTTACCCGTGCTCGCCAAACTCGCCTTCTGGGCGTGCAGATTCGCCTGCTCCACATGCTGGGCAACCTCGGGCGCCTCAAACCCTACCCCCGGCTTATACAGGTTCACAACCATCAGCCCCAGCGCCAGCGCCACGGTGGATACCACCTCAAAATATAAAAGCGTCCGCAAACCCACCCGTCCCAAGCGCTTCAAATCCCCCATCGAGGCGATGCCATGCACCACAGTGCAAAAAACAATCGGGGCTATCACCATCTTCACCAGCTTGACAAACCCCTCCCCCAAAGGTTTCAACGATTCGCCAAAACTCGGTAAAAAATGCCCCAAAGCGATTCCCAAAGCCACAGCGATAAGAACCTGCACATACAAAACCAGGTACCAAGCCCGCGCCTGGCTCGCGAATTTCATGGAATGTTCATTTTGGGCTGAATCATTATTCATACCGCCCACATTAGCCCAAACTTCTTCGGCTTGCAGGGCTTTCCTCCTACCTTTTCCCGCCATGCCCGGCCCGGTTAGACTGTTGATAGAACCGGAATTCCATTGGTACTTTTTAAAATTGAGGAGAAAGTTCCATGCGCACACTCACCACCAACGCCCTGCTGGGCGGATTGGCTATTCTGCTGGGATCAGCAGGCACACGCGCCGACGAATGGCCCCAGTGGATGGGCCCGCAGCGTGATAACACCTGGCGCGAAAAGGGCATCCTCGACAAATTGCCCGCAGGCGACATGAAGCCTGTCTGGAAAGCCCCCATCGGCGGCGGCTACGCCGGCCCGGCAGTGGCTGCAGGCAAGGTTTTCGCTACCGACCTCGTCAGCAAAGACGATGTGAAGGTTGACAACTTCTCCCGAGGCAAGTTCACAGGCAACGAGCGAGTACTCTGCTACGACGAGGCAACCGGCAAACAGCTCTGGAAACACGAATACCCGGTCACCTACTCCATTTCCTACCCCGCCGGCCCGCGCGTCACCCCTACCGTGGCCGATGGCAAGGTTTATTTTCTGGGTGCCGAGGGCAAATTAATTTGCTGCGCCATTGAAGATGGCAAAATTATCTGGCAGAAAGACCTCAAGGAAGAATACAAAACCAAGTCGGCACTCTGGGGCTACGCCAGTCACCCTCTGGTCGATGGCAACAAGCTCATCTGCCTCGCTGGTGGCGAAGGCAGCCATGTGGTGGCCTTCGACAAAGACTCAGGCAAAGAAATCTGGAAAGCAGGCACCGCCAAGGAACAAGGTTATTGCCCACCCACCATCATCAACGCGGGTGGTGTTCGCCAACTCATCATTCCCAGCCCCGACTCTGTCGTCTCCCTTGATCCCGAAACAGGCAAACAACACTGGACAACCCCCTACGAGGCCACCAACGGCTCCATCATCATGTCCCCACTGGTGATCGGCAATTACCTGTTCATCGCCGGCTACAGCAACAAAAACCTGCTGCTCAAATTGGCCAAGGACAAACCCGCAGTCGAAGTGGTCTGGAAAGACCAAAACAAAACCGCCATCTCCCCCGTGAATGTCCAGCCCCTGGTCAAGGATGGCGTGGTTTATGGGTTTGACCAAAGCGGCGAATTGGCCGCCGTCGAAATCCCCAGTGGCAAACGGCTCTGGACCACCCCAGAACCACTCAGCAAGCGCCCCTTGGGTTCGGGTACCGCCTTCATTGTCCGCCACGAAGACAAGTTCTTCTTCTTCACCGAGACAGGCTTCCTGGTGACCGGCACACTCACACCCAAGGGCTTCACCGAAACCAGCCGGGCCAAGCTGCTCCCACCCACCAACAACGCCTTCGGCCGCGATGTACTCTGGTGTGCGCCAGCCTTTGCCAACAAACGAGTCTATGTCCGTAACGACTCCGAAATTGCCGCTTTCGACCTGTCAAAGTAGGCTTTTGACCCGCCCCAAGCAGAAGGGCCACCGCTCAAGGCGGTGGCCCTTCTGCTTGGGCACCCTTTTATTCACGCACCATAGCCCCAAAACCGCTTGTCAAACCAATTTCCATGGCGCCCTATAAGCCTTTTCAACCAATTTTGCGGCATCAGGATTATTGATGACCTGCTCGCTCGCTGGATCCCAGGCAATAGCCTGGCCGGTCCGCACCGCGATATTGCCCAAATGGCAAACCGTGGCAGACCTGTGCCCTATTTCCACATCGCAAATCGGCTTTGCACGGCTCTTGATGCAATCCAGCCAGTTCTGGTGATGGTTGGCACTCGCATAGAGCTTCACATCCACCTTGGGGTAATCTTTTGCCGCAACTTTCTCACCATTTATTTTCAGTTGCAAAACTCCACGGTTGACATGGATCTCACCCTTTTCACCTTGGAAAGTGGTGCCGCTTGGTTGGCTCTGCCCACACACCATGGTGATACCGTTGGCATAGCGGTAATTGATCTCGGTCCACTCCGGCACCTCAAACCAGCCATCCTTGTTGAAGCGTGCCTTGGCCTCGGCCGAAACTGGGCCGCTGTTGTCCATGTCGAGCCCCCATTGCGCAATATCGAGATGATGGGCCCCAAAATTAGTCTGTTGGCCACCCGAATAATCCCAGAAAAAACGAAAAAGGTAATGCACACGCTTCTCGTTGTAAGCGCGCTGGGGTGCCGGCCCTAGCCATAGGTCGTAATCCAGCTCCACAGGCGGGGCACTATCAGCAACCGCCGGTGGCCTAAAATTCACTGCGGGCAGCCCCACCAACACATGGCGCACCTTGCCAATGGCACCGCCACGCACCAACTCACAAGCCGTCCTAAACTCTTTGGCACTGCGCTGCTGGCTGCCCGTTTGCACCACACGGCTGTGCTTGCGGCTGGCATTCACCATCGCCCGCCCCTCGGCAATGGTCAGGGTAAGGGGCTTTTCGCAATACACATCCGTCCCCGCCTGGCAAGCGTTCACCGTCTGCAGCGCGTGCCAATGGTCGGGTGTGGTGATCAACACCGCGTCCACATCTTTGCGGTCCAACAGCTTGCGATAGTCAACCGCCTGAACAGGGGCGCTACCATGGGCCTTTTCAACCATTGAGGCCGCTTCCGCCAACCGCCGACTGTCCACATCACAAACCGCTACCGCATTTTTCAGCAATGCCTTCAAATTGCTCTTACCCTGGCCGCCCACACCAATGAACCCAATGCGGACACGCTCGCTGGGAGGGGTGTCGCCACCAAATGCCCCCCGGTAAGTGAGGGTGGATAACGACAGCAGCGTCCCAGCTTGCAAAAAGCCGCGGCGGTTGGCAGTAAGTCGCTGGCGTGGCATGGTTTCAAACTCCGACAAGTTGTAGTCAAATGAATCTAACCGATTTTTTTTGGTTTGAAAGGCCCCACACCCTTTGGCTAAAACCCACACCCACTACCCAGCCACAGTCCTCCCCCATTTCTTCCGCTTCCACCTTTTCCCAAAACCCACATTAGCCCTCAAATTGCTTAAATCGCGGTTGCGGTACACAGTCAAAACAGCACCGTCATCATGACTAGTGACCACATGCACGCCATCTAAATGCTGCAAATCGTGGCCCAGCTTGGCCAAAAGCGCAATTTCATTGCGCCCTATGGCAAAAACCAACGCCCCCCGCGTGCATACCTCGCGGCCAAACTGGATCACCTGCTCCACCATGAAAAGGTCGATACGCCTTTGTTGCATGCGTTTATTGGCATGGTGGGTGATAGGAAGAAACGAATCCAACAACGGATCAAGACGGTTCGCTACAAACTCCTCAGAGCTATCCCCAACATCGTCAGCCCAATCCGGGGTCTGGTAGCCTGCATGTGTCTGGTCCATGACAATCCCTCAGTGATGTTTGGTTTCCACCACTCCATTCGCTCTCAGGGCCAAATAATTTTGCCCACCAGCCAAAATCAGACGAAAAAAACTTCAAGCCTGTAAATCTGGGCAATATGCGAAGCGTGGGCAGGCACATCTTGGCCAGTAAGGCACCCTCGCACTGCACCACTAGCCAAATTTTTGCCAAACCAGACAAAACCAAAGACTGTCCCAATCAGTAAGCTGCAATCACATGGCAACCGATCAAGAGTTCTAAATATGGCCAAACTCTTTTTTTATTACTCCACCATGAATGCGGGAAAATCCACTTCCCTGCTGCAGGCCGCTCACAACTACGATGAGCGCGGCATGACCACGCTCCTCTTCACCCTTTCCGACCCCCAAAAACCCGAAATCCCCATCCGCATCGCCTCCCGCATCGGAATTGGCAAAGATGCCACTGGCTTCGGCCCAACCACCGACTTCTGGTCCATTTGCACCACAGCAAAACCCACACCCGATTGCGTGCTGATCGACGAAGCCCAATTCCTCAGCCAAATTCAGGTTCGCCAGTTGGCCCGCCTGGTCGATGAAGCCAATATCCCCGTCATGTGCTACGGCCTGCGCACCGATTTCAGAGGCGACCTGTTCCCCGGCAGCACCGCCCTCTTGGCATGGGCCGACACGCTCAACGAATTAAAGACCATTTGCCTCTGTGGCCGCAAAGCAACCATGGTGGTTCGGGTGGCTAAGGATGGCTCCGTCGAGCGCGAAGGTGCCCAAATCGAAATCGGCGGTAACAACCGCTATGTGCCCCTCTGCCGCAAACATTTTTCCCAATCCGTCAACACAGGTGTGTGCGCCGGGTGGCGGCCGGGCTAAACTAAAATCCTGTCTCCCTTGGCCCCTAGCCCAAATGGCATCCATGGCATGCAACCAATCCCGCAGGCAGACCAACTGATTCAACGCTTACTCGCCCGCGGGCCGGCTCGCTTGTTGGCAGGCGCGGCCGGGCCCTGTTATCGCACCGCCACCCAACTCCAACTACGCGTCGATCACGCCGCCGCCATCGACGCGGTACACCGCGAAATCAGTCTGACAAATGACCTGGGCCAACTTGTTGATACCCTCGCCCTGTTCGAGGTTGCAAGCGCCGCCAAAGACCGCCCCGAATACCTTCTCAGACCAGACCTGGGGCGCCGCCTCCACCCCGATTCAGCCGCGCAGTTGCTTTCCCGTTGTCCCCTTCAGCCCCATCTGCAGATCATTGTGGGCGACGGCCTCTCCGCCACCGCCGTTGCCACTCAAGTGCCAACACTGCTGCCTCTGCTCATGGAAAAGGCCACTTCGGCCGGCTGGAAAATGGGCCAACCGTTCTTGGTGCGCAACTGCCGGGTGGGAATACTCAACCAGATAGGCGAGATATTAAAACCACAAATTGCCATCCTGCTAATTGGTGAACGCCCCGGACTCGCCACAGCCGATAGCCTCTCGGCCTACCTCGCCTACCAGCCCGCCAATGGCCATACCGACGCCAACCGCAACCTGATCTCCAACATCCATTCCCAAGGCCTGACTATTTCCGAAGCAACTGATCGGATTTTGGCCCTTTGCGCTCAAATGAGGGCCGCCCGCCTAGGCGGGGTGTCTATCAAAGAAAATCTGGGCGATTTGCCCCAAAGATCAAGGCTACCCCACCATGAAGCATGACCAAAATAACACCCACACCAGCGTCAAAAACAACGATACCGAAGACGATGTTCGCACACTCGAACGCATGGGCTACAAGCAAGAATTACTCAGGCGCATGGGTGGATTCTCCAACTTTGCCATCAGCTTTTCCATCATTTGCATCCTCGCGGGCGGCGTCACCTCTTTCCACCTTGCACTCTGCGCCACAGGAGGCGCCTCCATCGGCATTGGCTGGCCGGTGGGCTGCCTCATCGCCTTGGCCGTCGCACTCACCATGGGCCAAGTGGCCTCGGCTTTTCCCACTGCCGGTGGTTTGTATCACTGGTCCAGCATCCTGGGGGGCAAAGGCTGGGGATGGGCCACAGCCTGGTTCAACCTTGTTGGCCTTGCCACTGTCTTGGCCGCCATCAATGTCGGCTTTTACGAATTCGCCATCGCTGCCATCAGCGCCCTCGACCCCTCGTTCCTGCGCCCTGGCGATTGGGTGCAACATGCCTGCGTGGCCGCCATAACTCTCAGCCAGGCCTTCCTCAACCACCGGGCCCCAGGCCTGACAATCAAACTGACCGATTTCAGTGGCTGGTGGATTTTGTCCGTCTCCGTTTTGCTTACCATCACCCTCATGGCAAGTGTCGATTCCTGGGAATTTTCAAGGTTAATCCAATTCGAAAACTACAGCGGCCTCCCTGCTGAATCAACTGACAATCCAACCGGCCCAGTTTGGCCACAAACCGCCAACATCGCTTGGTTGTTTTGCCTGGGACTCATGCTTCCCCTCTACACCATCACTGGGTTCGACGCTTCGGCCCACACAGCCGAAGAAACCATTGGCGCCGCCCGGCAGGTCCCGCGTGGCATTGTGCGCTCGGTTGTTGTCTCCGGCATTTTTGGCTGGATCATGCTCTGCGGCGCCGTCCTCGCCATTCCCGATATGAAAGAGGCTGCCAATCTTGGGCCAGGTGCCTTCTTCCATTCCGTCACCGATGATCTACCACGGTGGCAATCGCAATGCCTGTTCCTAGCCATAGGCTTGGCTCAATACCTTTGCGGACTGGCCACGGTCACCTCTGCCTCGCGCATGGTTTATGCCTTCGCCCGTGACGGCGGATTGCCCGCCTCCAACTGGTTGAAAAAAATTGGCGCCAATGGCACTCCGGGCCCCGCCATTTTCACACTCGCCCTGTTTTCATTAGCCTTCACTTGGCACACCCCGGTCTACTCCACCATCACCCTGGTGACCACCATCTTCCTTTACGTCTCCTACCTAATGCCAACGGTCGCCGGCCTTGTGGTTCACCGCCATGTCAATTGGGGCCCATGGAGCCTTGGATTCTGGTATTACCCGCTTTCAGTTGTCGCCATCCTTGGTTGCGTGTTGCTGGTTGCCCTCGGAACCGCGCCTCCCAACGAGGAAGCCGCCTATCTGCTGGTCGGCTTTGTGGTGCTCCTGCTGGCCGCATGGTTTGGAGGCATGCGTACCAGGTTCCGCGGCCCACCGAAAATGACCCCATAAAGCCAGGTAGCCCCAGCCAAACCAAGCACACCCCCGTCAGGCAATTTAAATAGCAAGCATTCTGGAATGGCTGAATTTAAGCCATAAGCCCCCGGATTTTCAAATGTTTGTGAAATTCTGAACGGGGTCTTTTTAATTGTGTGTATTGTTCTGGCCTTAGCTTCACGCATCGAGGTTCAACACGGGTTGTTCTGTACAGTTTCACACGCAAATGAAGATGCGTGCTTTGATAAGTCGCAACGGCAAGGTACGTAACGGCATCTATAAAACTAACGCGTTCAACCAAAACCGATTGCCGCGCTGAAGCCTCCAGCCTAACCAGTCGGATCAAGTTGCAGACCAAGCTCCCCCGGAATGATTTTGATCCGGACGGCCAGACTCAGGCATGTCGCGGCAACCCAGTGGGGCCCCAGGCGCTACCTCGACATGGACAAACTTCAAAACCAAAACCCAAGAAAGGAGGCTCTTGAGGTGGTCGGGGCTGGATAGGCCCTGATCATTCAGAATGCCCCCAGCTTCGCGGAGTCACAAAACAAATGTGCGCAACTTGACATACGCCACCACCTATCCTATTAGAATCCTGAGAGAGACCGGAAAAATGGTGGTTTACACTGTGCGCCATCATAGTCGGACGCGACCGACGGAAGCGAATTGCCCGAGCCATTCAGAAAAACTAGACTATTTAAAAAAATCAATAGATCCATGAATTAATATTTTCTATCAAAGTTGTTTATCAAAAATCAGCTTGGTTACTTTTTTTCACATTTATTAACAGGCCAAAAAAAAGCTGACCTTCCATGGTGTAATTCATGCACCAATCACCAGCTTGGTTTATAATGTAATGATGTTGAGGTGTTGGGAATAAAAGATGGAAAATTTGTAAAAAAATGCCGACAGTCATGTGAAGGGAGAACTCGGTATCGTCTCCAACCCAAATTATTGGTTCAGAAATCCCTATATTGTTTGTTTTAAAGATATTAAGAATATCATTGCTTAATGAAAGT
>CAIWHS010000183.1 GCA_903912515.1 uncultured Planctomycetaceae bacterium | reverse complement strand
TAATTGATTTTTGAAGATTTTTCCTGATACAGATAAATTTTGGCTATTTGGGGATCTTGATGATTGAAAATTAATTGGAACGATTCGCTGAAAGTCATTGATGCTTTTCAATCGGTGAGGGTCGAGTGGTGACTTTGCAGAATCAAACCTAAGAACTGTCAGGATATCGCGAAATTGAACTTGTTGAGCCCAAACGGCGTTATGCCACGGCAAGGTTGGGATTGAGAAGTTGTTGATTAAATCACGCCAATCTATAGGGATTTTTTCAAATAATGACCGGAGCATTTTCATCTTTGGTCTGTTCAGATTTTTTGATTTTAGTTCATAAGATTGAAATTTAGCATAAATTTTAATGTACCAGCCAATTTGAATTTAAATACATGATTTCATAACAGGTTTCCACCAAAGGAAACCTGAAAGGGTGCATAGGTTTGATTTTGATGATTAGGTGAATTATTAAGCCAAGCCAGCCAGAGGCTTGCCATCGGCTATAGCCAACGGGCGCCCAATGTTGTCGCGCACTTGGGTAGTTGGATCCAAGGCTAAACCTTTGAAAACTGTAGCGAAAAGATCGCCAATTGAGCATGGTTTGTCTTTGACATCCATGCCGTCTTCGCTGGTAGAACCGTAAATTTGGCCACCTCTGATTCCGCCCCCGCCCACAACGACGGACCAGCAACGTGCCCAGTGGTCACGGCCACCATTTTGGTTAATACGCGGTGTCCTGCCAAATTCGCCCATCCAAAGAACCACTGTGTTTTTAATTAGACCGCGGTCTTCCAATTCCTTCATGAAATTGCCCATTCCTTTATCAAGGCGGGGGCCGTTTCCAGTGCGAATCGTGTTGAAAATACCAGCATGGTTATCCCATCCACCTAAATCGATTTCAACGCAGGTAACCCCCGCTTCGACAAGCTTGCGGGCTAGAAGGCAACCCATGCCGAACCCGTTGTTGCGTCCACCATATGCTTCAACCACGGAAGTGGGTTCCTTGGAAATGTCGAAAACATTCCGCAAGGGGGAAATGGTTAGATCGAAGGCTTTTTTATAAATGGAAGAGTGTGCTTGGGCAGAGCTTCCGGCGTTTTCCCTTTCTTCCGCCTTGGTGAGATGGGGGAAGTTGGATTGAGCAAATGGGTCTTCAACTGTGTAAAAAAGTCGCTGGCGTCGGCGAACACGCTCTTCCATTTCAGAAGGATTTCCAGCCAATGCAGCCGGAGGTTTGATGTTGGCTGGAGGTTGTCCAGCATTTTGGACGGAAAAGGGGGCATACGCCATACCGAGGAAACCGGGCCCAATTCTTTGGGCTGTGCCTCCAACTCCAATAAAACCAGGCAGGGCTAATTCTTTGGGTGTCAGAAGGGATGAGGTGGTAGAACCCAACGCCGGGTACTGAACTACCGGGCTAGGAATGCGGCCTGTGTTCATGAGAGTTGTCCCTCTCTCATGGCTTCCCTCATTGGTTACCAGAGAGCGAACAATGGAAAGGTTTTTGAAGTTTTGGGCCACAGTCGGCAAAACTTCGCTGATTTCAATACCCGAAGAATTCGTTTTGATGGGTTTAAATTCACCACCCGTTTGGGCCCCAGGCTTCAAATCCCATAAATCCATGTGGGATGGGCCTCCTCCCATCCAGAACACCACCAAGCTTTTTCCTTGTTTTTTTAAATTTTCTTCGGCGGCGTGTAGGTTTTGGATAAAGCCTGCACTAGGACCTGCAATTGCAGAGGCCCCGGCAACATGTTGCATGAAGTGTCTTCGGTTCAGAGTCATGGCGCGCCTCCAATTTGAGCCGAAAAGTCAAGAAATCATGAAAATGCCAGAATTTGAAAGATCAACCCAATTATACATTGCAATCAGGATGCGGTAGGAAAACAAAAAGGTTAGAGAAATTGCTGCTATTTGCTGAAACCTAAAAATTGGGAGAGAACTTGAAACGGTAAAGGTCCAAGAAAACCTGTGGTTTGGCAAAATATTTAAACAAGATCGACTGGTTTGTAATGAGGTTGATTCTGTTGATGTGGTTTTGCTGGGGGGGGTAATCCAATGAACTGGGACTATTTTCGAACCCGGGTACTGCTAAGCCCGGAGGTCAATAATTTAAATTGCGGTTCGTTTGGGCCATCAATGGTACGAGGGCATGAGTTTGCCGCAGAACAAAGATTGCAGCTGGCAAGCAGGCCTATGGATTTTTACCTCAGGTTAGCTCCATCACTTTTGGCAAAAGCCAGAACGGAGTTAAGTGCTTGGATCAATCACAATCCGACTAGATTGTTTTTCACAAACAATGTTTCAACCGCAATCAACCAAGTGGGCCGTTCGCTGGTTGGATCTGGATTTAGAGGGGTGATTTTGACAACGGATCTGGAATACGGGTGCATGAGGTGGTTTTGGGAAGTTTTGGCCAACCAGTTTGGGGCAGAAATTAGAACCATTAAAATTCCCCGAATGCCAGAGGATTCAGGGGAAATTCTTGATTCCTTTGCCAAGGAAATGACTGAAGGTGTGAAAATCTTGTTTTTTAGTCATGTTATTTCTGCCACAGGAATGGTACTTCCGATTGAGGAAATATGCTCTCTTGCAAGGGTTAAGGGCATTACGACGATTGTTGATGGAGCGCATGGACCGGGACAAATGGCTTTGGATTTGGAAAAAATTGGAGCTAGTGCATATTGCGCCAATTTGCACAAATGGTTGTGTTCACCAACAGGGGGCGCGTTTATTGCTTTCCATGATGAATTGGCAGAGCGTTTGGAGCCTGTCACTATCAGTTGGGGCTATTCAGGGTATTGTTTGCAACCAGAACGAAAGAACCCGATTAGCCAAGATGATCCTGATCTTTTTGGGAGTACGGCAAGGCTAAGGCGACTGGAATTTCAGGGAACTCAGGATGTTTGTCCTTGGCTATCGGTTCCTTCCGTTTTGGAAGAATGGCGGGAAATCGGTTCTGACGCGATTTATGCCCGTCAAAGGGAGATGTCTGGTTTTACGCGAGATTTGATGACCAATCGGGGGCTGGAGGTTTGGACGCCTGCAAATGGCAAATTGAGTGGTGCAATGACTGCTTGGGAACTGCCTTCAGAATGGAATTTGGAGGCAGTGAGAAATTGGCTTTATTACAAGCACCGAATTGAGGTTGGTTTGAATCGTTTGCCAAGTGGAGAGTTGCTTTTAAGGGTCAGTAATCACTTCTTCACACAGAAATCGGAAGTGGAACAGTTGAGTAATGTTTTTCGTAAATCAGTTCCGGATCTGATGTCTGAGGTGGGAGATTATTTATGACTTTTATTTCGGATGGCCCCAAAGCCGCCATGGAAATGCGACAACAATTGGAAAGTATTTGGCGTGCTGGAGTGGATGCTGTATCGCCAAGCTTTCTGGTTGAAAACGAAATGCGGAATAACCCGGAGCTGTCTAACGCAATCAGGTCTAGTCGCCGGGTGATCCTTCTTGGTGGCGGTAAGGCTGCCAAGGCAATGGTTTTGGGGGTATTAGCCGGATTGCCACCGGGCAAGCAGGTAGGCGGGCTTGTGCATGTGGTAGATGGCCAAGGGGGCGAGCCATCGCCCGGGGTTGTTTTGGCTCCTGTTCGCCCGTCTGGGCATAATCTTCCAACTCAGAGAGGAGTGGAAGGGGCTGAGCAACAACTGCAGATAGCAAAAAAAGCCAAGGATGGTGATTTGGCGATTGTACTTTTATCAGGAGGCGCCTCCGCAATGATGCCCCTCCCAGAAATTGGAATTAATCTAAGTGATAAACTTCTAGTTACCCAATTACTGCATAGGTCTGGGGCCAAAATTCATGAAATGAATACTGTTCGAAAGCAGCTTTCCAGAATCAAGGGGGGCAGGCTTGCACAGGTTTGGGGTGGTGGCAAAAGTGACTGTATGTTTTGGACCTTAGCTATTTCTGATGTAGTTGGTGATTGCCCAGGCGTGATTGGATCCGGGCCTACAGTTTTCGATAATGGCACGGCGATCATGGCATTGGGGTATTTGGATAAATATGGATTGATAAACCAGGTGCCGAAAGCGGCCTTGAAGGTGCTAGAGGATAAAGCCAACAGGGAGAGTTCTAAAGAAAGTCTTTCATGGGCTAAATTTGTCTTGATTGGCAACAACCGAAAAGCGGTGGTTGCTGCAAAAAGCAAAGCTTCGGCACTAGGGTGGCCTGTTCTTGATTTGGGAAGTAGTTGGGAACTGGATGTCAATGGGATGGCATGTGTGGTTGAGGGATTGGTTGTTAATTCGCTGCGGGATTTGGCTCCGGGCTTTCCCCCTTGTTGCATCGTTGGTGGTGGCGAAACGCATTTAAAGCTTTGCGACCAGCCAGGTTTGGGCGGGCGGAACCAACATTTAGCACTTCAGATGATACGGGCGATGTCTAGCCCTTTGGTCCGAAAAAGCTATTGGCTATTTGGTGGAACTGATGGTGAGGATGGACCAACCGATGCGGCGGGTGGATTTTCCGATTATTTGGGGTTTGAACAGGCCGCAAAAATAGACATGGTTTTGGATGGGGCTATTGAGTCCTGTTCTAGCTATGAGGCGCTAGGCAAAATTGGATCTTTGTGGAAATGCGGCCAAACCGGTACCAATGTGGCTGACCTGTGGGTTGGCCTGATTACCAAATAAGCAAATATTTACGGTAAAAGGTCACAGATTCAAAATTGGGAGCTTTACCGGTTGCTGGAATGAAGAAAGATCGCCTTTGATTTTGGTAGCCAATTCGTGAAAAGCCTTACCGGCAATTGAATCTGGATGGCTGGAAGTTAGGGGCCATCCATTATCCCCAGATTGAGCCAAATTAGGATCGATTGGAATTTGACCAAGGAAGGGGACTTTTACTTGGCTTGCTAGTCTTTTGCCACCTCCTGAACCAAAAGGCTCATACCGTTTGCCATCATCGCCGGTGAAAAAGCTCATGTTTTCCAAGATACCTAATACGGGAACACGAACCTCCTCAAACATTTGCAGTCCCTTGCGGGCATCAATCAGGCTGACTTCCTGTGGGGTGGTAACAACCAAAGCTGCGGTTAGGGGTACGGTTTGGGTGAGGGTCAGTTGGGCATCGCCGGTTCCAGGGGGCAGATCGATAACCATGTAGTCAAGTTCACCCCAAGGAATTTGGGTAAGGAACTGGGTCAAAGCACGGTGAATCATTGGCCCTCGCCAAATGACCGCTTTTTCCGGTGGAACCAAAAAGCCCATCGACATCAACTTGATTCCATGCCTGACGAGGGGAAAGGGGGTGTTAGCTTGGTCAATGATTTCGTTAACACCGAACATCAGTGGAATACTTGGGCCGTAAATATCAGCATCCAGAAGTCCAACTGCAGCTCCTTGCATGGAAAGAGCCATTGCGAGGTTTGCAGATACGGTGGATTTGCCTACACCACCTTTGCCACTTGCTACAGCAAGTACGGATTTGATGCCGGGAAGCTCGATTTTCGGCAGGTTTGTAGGTTGGTTTGACATCAGTGAGGGCTTTCCAAATTGGGTTAAAGGGCAATTGTTTGGTTAGGCAAAGCGGCAAAATTTTCACCGTACTTTTAGCCAAAAACAATCAAAGTTATGTGGCACAAATCTCACGGAGATATTTTAGTGAGTAAATCCCCGTGGCATGGCCATCGCTCCAATCAATTTTATAAGCGTAGTGGCCAACGGGCGAAAAACGAACTGGTTTCAAGGGAATAAGTTCCGAGGCTTTAAGAACCCTAAGAGGGTTTGGCGGTGTTTCTTTTTCTTCTCGGCATGAGGCGCATGGACATTTTGCCCTGAGTAAATTCCAGGAAATCTCATGAGATAACCCATCGGACCAAATGATCCTTAGTCCAGATGTGCCCACCTTTTCCATTGAAACCGGGTGCAAATCGGCTTGGCTCATGTTGGAATAATACCTCGAAAAATGGGGATTTTAAGTGTCAAAAGTAATGTTTGTAATCCGCTGAATTTTCAAGGAAATCGATCAATTCCATGGAAGGTAACTGCCTTTTTTCTAGCCTGTTTTTGCACCATTGGTAAAGGGCTTTATTCAGCGGGGCAGGGTAGCCGTCTGCAATTTGCAACAAATATCCCAAGTAGTTTTCCAATTCTGTTTGGCCACTAAGCCAGTCACAGGCCATAGAACAGTATGTATTGTCTAGTGATTTTTTGAACCACCCAGCCAACATTTTGGTAACCCATGGTCGGCGCAGGATGGCGACAACTGTTTTAGGTGCAAAAGGGCCTACTTTGCCC
>CAIWHS010000182.1 GCA_903912515.1 uncultured Planctomycetaceae bacterium | reverse complement strand
TCTTCAAACCGCCTATCGCTCCGACTGGTGCGCCTGCGATGGCCGCTGTTTTGTACTCGGGAAACATGATCGCCTGATGAGGGCAGACGCGGCTACAGGCCGGACAACCTTTTTTGCAGTTGTCTTGGCTTTCCACTGTGATGCGATTTTCGCCGTCTGTGCCGTAGACTCCAAACAGGCAGAAATCGAGGCATTCGAGGCAGTTGGTGCACCTGCTGTAATCGATAACTGGATACCAGCGCCTTCCGGGAGGTGCTTTTAGCAGGTCTTCTTGAGAAAAGGTTTGAGCTTTACTGGCGGTTCCATTGAACGGGAGGCCCAATTCCATCAGAACTGGCGGTTTGTTTGCGACTTGCCCGGCTTGTTTGGTTTCATGCCTGGTGCGTGTTTCCGCCAAAATTCTTCGAATTTCCTCGATGTAGGGCTCGTATTTGTCTTTGTGGCGCATATCGAGGCAGGTGATGACTCGGTCGGGAATGGTTCCACCCGCACCGATTGCCGGTGGCTTATCACCCAGTTGGGCTTTTTCTTCGTCAGTCAAGTCCTCATCATCCTCGGCCTTGGGATGGGTGGGACTTGTTCCCTCATTCCCCTTAACGCCAATTCGGTCCAGCAACCAAAAAGCGGCCCTAGGGTAAAGCCAAGCCAGAACCACAACATCACCCGAGACGCCTTCGAGGTAAAGGCGGCCGGTGTGGCCCGGTTGCAGATCGACCAGGTGTGGAACAATAGACAGGTCTATTCCCGGCTCCATCAGCAAAGCCGCAGCGAGGCTTTCTTCCAAACCGCGCTTGACGGGATGTTTGCCTTGGGCCTGCGAAATTACTACCGTGAGTTTGCCACTCATTCGCCGGCTTCTCCGTTGTTTTCTTCAGCATCAACAATGCTGTTAATGCCACCCTTGAGAACTCTCTGGGTGTGATCCCAGTTGTCTTCCAGATGTTTTAGGTAAGCTGCCGCGTCAATCAGGTGATTAGGTGCCTGATCGCATTCGATCTCATACAGCCAACCTTGGCCATGGCCATCGGTATTGATGGCCGATGGGTCTTCCAGCAGCGCATCATTGACCCGGCTCAATTTACCAGTGGCTGGACAATAAAGGCTGCTTTCGGCTTTGGAGGTTTCAATGTGGCCGATTTCTGCCAATTGGGCCAATGGCATTCCCGGAGCAAAGGACCAATCCAAAAAATACACATCTTTCATCAAGGCGATAGCGTAGCTGGTGAAACCAAATCTCCACACTCCCGGGCCCATTGAAATACCTGAACCATCAGCCAAAGTTGCCCATAAATGATTGGTGGCGGCATATAGGAGGTTGCCGGGCAAAAGTGCCCGGTGTTTACCTATCGCAAAAATCTGGTCCTCTGCCATGTTTGTCAGGTGTACCGTTTGAATTGCTGGAATTCGGGTTCAAAAAATGGTGGCAACAGCTTGTCGATTTGCAGAAGCCCGGGCCGGGTGAGTTGGAGGCCGCCTTCCACTTTTTCGGCAAAGCCTTTGGAGCAAAGGTCTTCCACTTGAGCCTTGAACTCTACCAAAGGATCCTTTCCATGGCGGGCAATAAAATCAGCGGACTTCCATGACCCGGTCTTGACCAAGAGAATTGCTTCCCGGACAAAACGCTGGTGATCAGTCAAAGCCAAAGCGCGTGAGATGGGCAGTTCACCCTTGTCCAATGCCCCCATCCAGTTTTCCCAAGTGTCCAGATTTTGAACATGCACCCCACGAACATGGCCAAAGCTGGCCACGCCTGTACCAAACATGTCCGCTCCCCGCCAAAGGCTGTCACGGTATACGAATTGGGTTTTGAGAGGGTCTTTGACAACCGTGTATGCACTAGAAACTGAGTAGCCCGCTTGCTCCATCCTGGTGAAGGCATGGTCAACCCAAGCGCGCTTGGTAGGCCAATCTGCCACAGTGCCAGTGGGGGCCAAACCGGGTGTTTCATCCACCATCTTCAGTTCTTTGCTGAACACCGTGTTGTATGGCAGTTCCATCTGGTAAATGGTGACGCAATCCGGGGCCATCTCAATCGCTTTATCTGTCACTTGACGCCAGTTTTCCCAAGTTTCGCCAACCATGCCCGAAATTAGATCAATGTTCACTTGGGGGAAACCTAGATCTTTTGCCCAGCCGTAAGCTCGGTAGATTTCTTCGCTGAGATGTGCCCTGCCGTTTTCTTGCAAAATCGAATCGGTTAGATTTTCAACTCCCAAGCTCAGGCGTGTCACGCCTGCCTGACGGAGCATTTCCAGTTTTTGGCGCTGAAGGGTGCCAGGCTCGCATTCAAAAGTGATTTCGGCTGCTGCGCTCCAATTAACAAGGCGTTTGACCCGGGTAAAAAGTCTTTCCAGCTGCGAAACACTCAAGAAGCTAGGGGTTCCGCCTCCAAAGTAGATGTATTGCACTTCGCGGTTCTGAGCCAAGGATGACTGCATCCACAGTTCGACCTCTTTTTCCAAAGCCTGGACATAAGATTCGATGTCGTCTGCTTTTTTGTCGGTGTAGACCCGGAAATAACAAAATTTGCAGCGTTTTCGGCAAAAAGGAATGTGCAGGTACAAACCCAGCGGAGTTTCAGGTCTGGGGGCCTGCTGCAAAGCTTCTCTGGCAGCACCTAGGTTTTCCGGTTTCCAAAAGCTAAATGGGGGATAATTGGAAACAAAATAATTGCCCAAACCCGTCCGTTCCTGACTATCTGCACTGTCAGCGATGTGGTGGGCAGACATGGATCAAGGCTCCAACCAGAGTGGGGGTTTCGCTTCGCTGCCAGTAGAGGATAGTTTTATCCGTTTTTAATTTGATTTACAGGACCTATTGCATACTAACCCACTCTCGGGCTGTCACAAGGGTGGCGGCTTGCGTGTGTGCGGGGTTTTCAGCCTTGGTTCCGGAGGCAAGTTCCCTCCGGCCATGCGTTTGAGCTGATTAACCATGTTTTCATGAAAGACGGGGGTAGGGTCACCCTTGTCTTTTTTCAGTTCAATGCCGCTCAGTTCTTGCCGCAGTTGCTCAATTTCCATGGGGGTTAGGTCTGCTTGGGTGTTTTTTGGCTTTTCACCCATTAACTTTTCAGGCTGAAGGGGCAGAAGTTTCTTTTCCCATGTTTCGAACCATTCGGCTACATCTTGCGGCACGGAGTTTCTTCGCAAAGCTGCTTCTCGAATCCTGCGGTCATCACTGACCACCGAAAGCCGATTTGGATGGGGATGCTTGAGGATGATTTCCTCCAGGAGGTCATCCGCCTCGCCCTGACTGAAAACCACCCGTACGCCGCGCCGGCTTCCTTCGCGTTTGGAAACGATTGGACCCTGCTCCCGGCCGCCCCTGCCATCAAATACCACCACAACTGCGGAAGGATCGGGGGCCATGGTGTCGATCCAGATGACCAAGCGGCCACGGGCTGCCTGAAGGATAGAGGCGCCTCCGCTTGCGGCTCTGCCTGACGGCATCCAGCCCAACGTGAAAAGAGCATTGTAGCCATCAATGAGGGTGGAGCAGTCCATTGCAACCTGATGGCCACGATTGACTGCCATGGTTAACTCATTCTCCGTTTTTCAAATATCCAAACCCCAACCGCCGCCCACATTCGATTGGGTTCATCGGTAACATCCAGGGCTATGATAAAAAATCCATAAAAGAAAAAAAGTACCGCATTCTTGTTTGGAATTGGCAGTTTCATGAAGGGAACCCTCATTTGCATAATACCAACCAGGGGCCAAAAACCCGATATGGCACGAAATTTAGGGCGTGGCAAAAAGAAAGATTCGCATCCCCATAGGCTCACTGGCAATTCCCAACGGCCCTAGCTGCCGAGCAATTCAGTAATTTGCTGTACGGATTATCGAATATTAAGTAGCGCCTAGACTCAGCCCCAAGGCGGTGTGCCGCAAGCAAAAAGCTGAGTGGTACAGCACATCGCTTTACCGAACCAATAAATTTCGGCTGGGATATTTTTCACTTGCCAGCAAGGGACCGAATACTACGCACTCATTTTTTGGATTGCGCTTCACGAATGGCTTGTGAAAGCTGAGAAATTGTCAAATCGGGTGACTGGTGCTTGTGCCTAGCGTTGGTATCAGTCCATAAAATTTTTCCTTGCGAATCAACCAAAACTAGAAGTGGTTTCAATTCATAGCCAGCAACGGGCATACCCCCATCCAGTGCCCCGAAACTTGCCAATTCTTTTAGGGAAACACCAATGCCAACAGGCCAGTTGACCTCATTTCTGGTCACATGGCGGATGACTCCGGATTTTTCTGAATTGGTGAAACTGTAAAATTTGACACCAGTGCCGCCAACTTTTTCTGCGAGCTGAACTAGCCCGGGGGCGGTGCTTTCACAAAATGGTCACCACAAAGTAGTGAAATCAAGCACCGTAAGTCCGGGGCCGAATTGTGGAGGGGAGCCTTGGTAGTTGACCCACTCATCCACTTGTGGAAAATTCGTCTGTTCGCCAGGATTCGGCAAATTGCTTGACTTTGCGTATTCTTGCACTTCTTTAATTCGTTGATTTATCGTGCGGATGGAGTCGCGGGTCGTGGAATTAGAGGTGGGTTGCCACCAAATAATCAAACCGACAATCGGAACGCAACCAATTAACGCTGCGGTGAGAATTTTGATGAAATGGTTACCGCTTTTTTGGGTAGAAATCGTTTTATTCATTATGGCTTTTCCCAAAATTTGAAGAGTACTACTGAAATGGTTGAAAACAAATGGAGGTCTGATGTGGAGCATTGTAAATTACCAAATGACCAGCGTTTAACGATCCACCCCATTGGTTTAGCTTTCCTTGGGACAGTTGACCTTAGCCAAAGCTATGGATTGAATTGTGTCAAACCGCTGGAACAAGATGGTGTTACTCCACTTTTTTTTAATTTAGATCCTTATACTGTGAGCTGAAGCTCTAGAAAAGTGGGGTACTTATTGGGTCGAAAACAACTTCTAGCC
>CAIWHS010000181.1 GCA_903912515.1 uncultured Planctomycetaceae bacterium | reverse complement strand
CTGTTTGCCCGGGGCATTGGAAAATATTTGTTGTGCCATCGTAACCAAGAATCCGGCGGCATTCGGGGTTGTGGGGTGTGCCGTTCGTGTGAGCTCTTCGAGGCTGGAACCCATCCCGATTGCCGGGAATTTTCCAAACCCGAAGAGGACCAAGAATTTAAAATGGCACTTATGGAAGATGTTATTCAATGGTTTGCTTTGATGCCTTCCATGGGTTTTCGTAAAATTACCATAATTGAGGATATTGATTTTTTAAATGAAGAGTCCGCCAATAGTTTTTTAAAGGCGGCAGAAGAGCCTCCGCCCGGCATGTGGTTGGCCATGCTGAGTGAAAACCCAGAGCGTCTGCCCCAGACTATTCGTTCAAGATGCCAGCCAATTCTTTTTAGTAGGCTATCCGAAGCTGATACTTTGCAGGTTTTGCAGCAAAAATCAGGCATGGAACAAGGTAAAGCGGTGGAATTGGCACGCCTTTCGGAGGGGGTTCCTGGTCGCGCGATCGATTTGGCTGACCCCGGTTTATGGAAACTTTGGGCAAGCTTGAGTTCGCAACTTATTCCAGGCCGATTCAATTCATGCACTTGGGCGGATGAATTGAAAAGCTGGGTTGATTCCATGGGGTCTACTGGGGCCCTCCAAAGGCCGGCGCTTCGAAAAGTCCTTTACCTTTTTGCTTGCTTGGCTTCGGATCTTTTGCGATTGAATCAGGGTATGGTCGGTGCTCAAGCCCCGATTGGGGGAGGGGTAGTTTTGGCAGGACTTGCGGCGCGCTTCGGTGAAATCCAAATCAGGAAGTGGTACGAATTGACCGTGCAGGCTGATATACGGACCATGCGGAAGGCACAAGTAGGCTTGGTGATTGAAGCCTATGCAGATGATGTTGCCCAACTGCTTTCAGCCACCTGAAAGGCAAGTTTCATGGTCGGTTTTTATTGAGGTAAACACCCTAGTTTTTAAACATTCCCATAAGGGCCCCGCATGGCCGATCTAAACTAAATGCTTTCAAATTAATGGGTTTCTTTTTTTGAAGAATTTCCCTGCTAATTAGGTCGGCTGATCCCCAAGATAACTGCAAGCCGGAACGAAAATGACCTGAAGCCAGAATCGCCTGTTTTTGATTTGGAATGAAACAAAGGTATGGGGCGTTGTCTCGACTTCCTGGCCTGAGGCCTGTCCATTTTTGCTCAATTGGGCAATTTTTCAAAATAGGGGCAATGGTGGCTGCCCATTCATGGAGTTGTGAAACGGATTCCGGGTTACAGGTTTTGTCAAAGCCCGAATACTCTTCGGTACTTCCGCAGAGGATTCTGCCGTCACTTCTTGGAACTAAGTACCTTTTGCCTTGTTCAATAATTCCAGGAAGCATTCCAACTTGTCCTTGATAAAGAATTATTTGCCCTTTAACGGGGGTGACAGGAACATTAACGCCTAGCTTGCGGGCTAACTCCCCGGACCAAGAGCCAGCGCAAAGGATAAACCAACTGGAGTGAAATTCCCCAGCCGCGGTAATAAAGCTTCTAATTTGACCATTCGAGCACAGGCCCCAGTCTAAAACTTCTGTTTTTTCAAAGAGCCTAACCCCTAATTGATTTAGCCGGGCTAGAAGAGCACGCATATGCCAAGGGTTGCGAATTTGGCCTTTTTCCGGCAACCAATAAACTTCGGAATTGAAAGTGGCCAAACCATATTTGGCCAAAAAAGCATGAGGATAATCGGGCTTTACAAAGGCAATACCATTTTTTTTCCATTCTGTAGGCCATTTTTCATGGTTTTCATTTGCGTCGGGAATGATAAGGCCACCGCAAATAGAAAAACCGTTGTTAATTCCGGTAAGATGGTCCAACTCGGCGGAAAATGATGCCAAGCCACGGACAGAGTGAGAACGAAGTTGGTCAAGTTCATTTGCTTCGGGTCCACATTGGGGAGGCGAAAGGATTCCCGCACCTGCCCAGGAAGATTCAGTTCCCATGAGGCTTTGATCGAAAATAGCTACTCGGAGTCCGCCCTCCGCCAAAAGGATTCCTGTGGTGAGCCCAATGACTCCACCGCCAGCAATCAAAACATCAAAGCTTGAATCTGTCATGAGGTTTATACTAGGGTTTTGGGTAAGCCGTGCCGTCATGGAATAAAATTCCAAGAGCTGATGGTGCGGTAATTTATCAGCAGTTTTAATCCAAGAGCGCTTGCATGGACCCCAGATCTGCTGAAATTTTGGAATTTCCAAAAATTCGCGAAATCCTTTGTTCTTATGCCGAGAGTAGTTTGGGCAGTGAATTGGCCCAAGCAATTCGGCCCTTGTCCTCCTTTGAAGAAATCCGGGCTGAACAGAAGTTACTAGGCGAGATGATGGATGCTGTTTCATCCGATCTTGGTCCTCCTGTCGCGCGGTTGAAAGATATTCGATTATTGGTCCGGAGGGCTGCAATCGGGGCCCAAATGGATGCTGGCCAATTGTTGGAAATTTGCGAAGTTCTTTTGCTTACTGGTGCAATCTTTCGTTGGCGAAGCAAATTGAATGAAAGGCACCATAGGCTTGATGATCTTGCTGCAACCATTTCTGATTTAGGGCCGGTTGCAAGAAATATTCAGGGGTGTATTGATTCGAGGGCACATGTTCTGGATATGGCCAGTGTTGAACTTGCGGAGGTGAGGCGAAAAATTGCTGAAATCGATGAACGCCTAAAAAACCTGGTTACCCGCTTTCTCAAGGATCCGGAAATCCGCAAAGTCCTTCGCTACCCCAAAGCATCCATGGAGGGAGACCGTTTTGTTTTGCCGGTTGCAGCAAATCATCGCCATCGGATTTCAGGAGTTGTACACAGAACCAGTGCTAGCGGGGAAACGCTATTTATCGAACCATTGGCTATTGCAAATTTGGGAGTAGAAAGGAGCCTTCTGAAAGTTGAGGAGGAGCGTGAAATTCGGAAAATTTTGCGTCGATTGGCCGGGGAAGTTGCAAAAGTTGCCAATCCATTGGGACATGCCATTAATCAAATGGCCAAACTTGATTTCCTTCAGGCGAAATCCAGACTGGGTCTGGATTATCGGATGAGCATTCCTCACTTTTCAAATGAAAACAAGATGCTTTTGAAAGCGGCCAAACATCCGGTCCTATCGCAAATTTTTCGATTAAGGGCCAACAAAAATAGCAGTATAGGGGAGGGCAATTTTCCAGAGGTCGTGCCAATCGATGTGGCTCTAGGAAACGGTCAAAATATCATGGTTATTACGGGCCCAAATACTGGTGGAAAGACCGTAGCACTTAAAACGATAGGGCTTTTGTCGCTGATGGCCCAAAGTGGCATGCCAATTCCGTGCGATAAAGGATCAACTCTTCCAATTTTTGATGCTGTTTACGCAGATATTGGGGATGAGCAAAGCCTTGAGCAGTCCCTAAGCACTTTCAGCTCACACATGACCCAAGTGGCCCGGATATTGAAAATTGCTTCAAACCGAAGCTTGATTCTGCTGGATGAATTGGGGGCTGGAACTGACCCGGCCGAAGGTGCTGCGTTGGGTATGGCCATTTTGGCCGAAATTAGTGACATGGGGTGCCTTGCCGGGGTAACTACCCACCTTGGCGATATTAAAAAGTATGCCCTACGAAAAGAAAATATGCAGAATTCCTGTGTAGAGTTTGATCCCGTAACCTTAAGGCCTACCTTTCGACTTATTCCTGGCAAAACTGGCAAAAGCTGCGCCTTGCATGTTGCTAAAATATTAAAATTGCCACCAAAGTTGTTAGGGAGGGCAAGACGCTATATGCGAAAAAAAAGAGCAGGCTTTGCCCGGATTCGCGAATTGGAAAAAGTAAAGCGTCTGGATGAATCAATTCATCGTGCAACCTTGGAGGCCGTGGTTCAATCCGAGTTGAAGGATGATGCTGATAAACAACTTTTGTTGGCTGAGGGTAGGAAGAAACAAAGGGAAGTTGCTACCCAAAATTGGAGATCGTCAGTTTGTCCTGGCTTAGAGGTGATGTTGCCAGGATTCGGCCAAAAAGGAATTGTAACGCGAGTAAATCGTGACAAAGGGGTGGTTACGGTTAATGTTGGTCTGGGCCAATGGGAGGTAAAGCTTTCAGATCTTCAAGCCCCTGACTTGGAATAACCAATTTGGGTTCTATTTTATTGATTATCAATTCAGATTGTGCATTTTTAGTTTCAAAAAGGCCGGTTTTTAAACGGTATTGGAAATCAATGACGCCGGCGCACAATAATCCTTCAATAATGGCTAAGGGAATATGGACCCCCGCATTGAGGAGTATTTGGGGGCGCCAGTCAGCCGTGGCTCCAATCCAAAGAGCTACCGAATAAAAGGCAATGACGAGCAGAACAGATCCGGAGCCCGAAATAAATGCCCAAAAACGGAGTTTATGTTGGGTATTTATTTCGGGTAAGGATGGATTGATTCTTTTTGCTGAAATTTTAAATACCATTCCGGCTAAAATTGCTGGAATTCCCATAACTAATAGATTAATACCAAAACTGCTAATGCCGCCATGTGAAAATAAAATTGCTTGCAGGGACAAGCCACAGGCGATGGCAGTAATTGCCTGTGTTCCTAGCATTATTCCAACCAGCCCGGTTAATAGGAGATGGGTTCTTGTTCCAAAAATTCCTGGAACATGCAGAAGGGAACCCAAAAAGAAAACACCCGCCAGCATAGCTATTTTTGGAATGGAAAGTTCATCCGTTTTTGCAAGTGTTAAAAAAAGTAAAGCCACACTGATCAACCAGCCCATCAGGCAGACTTGGGAAGTCAATTGCCCATCTGCAATATGCACAGCCCAAAGTGGAGTCACTGTATTTGTTCCATAATAAGGTTTTAATGTTTAATAGTTGAGGTTCAAGAAGGGGGGTGAGGAAGGTCCCCGAGCAGATCTTCGACTTCGCGTATCAAATCCGGATTAATCAGTTTTTGGTCAGCAAGAAAAGTAGAGCATTTTGGTCGTTCCCGGAATGAAAGTGAATATTGAATTACGCTACGTGCAAGAAGGGGAGATTCTCCTTTTCTGGGATAGGCTGCAAGAATCATTTCTTCGGCTTGGGGTAAGTGCCACTGCCGAAGGTAATCGATTGCTATATCAGCCAATTCCTTTTGAAGGATCGTATTTTTCAGGCATTGAATTATTTGATCGTCAAATTTACTGTTTGTCCCTGGGTGTTCTGAATTATGTAGGGTTTTGATGGATCTTAGTATTGCTAAGCGGTCTTGAAGAGGTGTACTGCTGTCGGCGAGTGATTTTGCTGCGAGTTCCCAACCTTCCGTAGGGTTCAATAGAAGATAGCCCGCCATAACCCCATCCCGGGCGGAACGCCACTTGGTTTCCTTGGAATTCAGGCATTTAGCAAACCAAGCGGAGTCGTCTTCTTGATTCCCACAGCAACCTAACAAATAGGCATAAAGCGATAATCTGTTTTGGGGGGATTGGGACGACTGAATATAATCCCGAACCAATTTTGGGGAAAGGAGTTTTGCAGTTTCTGATACGAGTAAATCATCAGCTTTAGCCCATTCCATAAAGGCGTCATTGGATAGCTCAAATTCTTTCGAACCCATGAGGGCAAAAGATGCAGTCAATGAATTAATATCTTGTTTTGTTGGTGCATTCGTGATTCGAACGATTTCCCGAAGGCTCTCATTTTCATTTAAATTGATTGCCCGAATGGGTGTAATTTGGTTTTCTTTCCAGTTTGCCAAAATAACAGTCATGGATTGGTTGGTTTTCTCACCCCCGGGTAAATATTTCGGGATTATCAAAGTGCTACCAACTTCCCATCCTGAAGGTTTTCGGAGAACTGATTTAACAAAAAACTCGGTGGTGCCACTTCCATCTGTATTTATCTGGGTTTTTCCAAGTTTACCGGCGAAAACTAAATTGGTGGTGGGATTATTTAGGTCTTCTCGAATCGTGGAGACTAGTTTGACAGATGTACATAGGGTGCAACCAGGAGTCATTTTGGCAATCACCAGTGTGATTGCCAAAATGCAACTGAGAATTTTTACTTTGGTAATCACTTGCCAGGAGCGGGTTTATTTTCTGGGCGGGTAGGGGAGGGGGGT
>CAIWHS010000180.1 GCA_903912515.1 uncultured Planctomycetaceae bacterium | reverse complement strand
GCCAGAAGAAAAAGGAGGCCTCGGTGACATGGCGGCCTTTGCAGTACGCCCGGATTGTCTGGCCACTACCCGGTTGCCCCGAAACAATCTCCCGCCACTTCGCTTCTAGACTTACGCTCCGCTTGCTCCGCATCGCAGAATCTCCTCGTGGTTCCGAAAAACCATAAGGCTAACAGGCGCTCCAAGAAGGTTTTTCGCCGGACGGATACGAATAAAACTATGTTGAAACTAAATTGCCTTTAGAAATCTCAAGCAAATTTTCCTAACGAGCACCTTTGGACCCCAAGGCGCCAACTGTTTGATTTTCATCAAAATTTGAATTTTGGCCCTTCAATCCCATTTCTTTGCCTTCTTGGCCTCCGATCGATCCCGGCGAGGTAGAACCATAAATTGCATGACGAAAAATCCCAACCACGCTTCGCTCGCCTTTGCCAATGGCTTGGTGCGCCGGTCGGTTGGCCGCCTCCAATGGTGCCCTATTTTTTTTGATTGCCAACATCGCCCTGGACAGAATCGCCTCGGATGATTCTGAATTATTCCCCCAGCCTTTAGGCGGCTGGCTTCCGCTTGTTTTTACCTCAGACTTCTGTTCGTTTTCTGTGCTACCACCAGCTTTTATAGCCATCCCCTTTTGGGCACCTGCTTCAGCTTGAACAATACCCTCACCACCCTGTTTTAGGGTTTCCAATGCCGCAGTGATCACCCCGCTCTTATCGTCAATATTTGCGGCTTTTTCTCGCATCGCGGCTTTTTCAGGGGCCTTTTCAGGTACTGATTTCGGGGCCGGCAACCCACCAGGCAATTCGGGGCGCTGAGGTTCTTCCCGCTCCACATAACATTCCAAGGCATGCTGTAATGCCACCAAAGCCATCTCCCGAACCCGGGGTGAATTCTCCGGCGGATTCCCGTCTTTTGAACTAGCATTTACGGTTATAGTCAAAGCGTCAATTATCTTTTTGGTTCCACAGCATCCCACCGATAAAACCTTGGCCGCCTCAAGGCGAACACACTCAACTTTGTCTGTTCTCAAAGAATTTATCAGTGCCAATTCTGCTTCGGGGTACCAATTGCAATCTACTCGGGCAAGGCAACGAACAGCTTTGCGCCTCTCCTCCATTTCCAACTGATCCTTGGTAATGCGAGCGCACGCACCAGCGGCACTATCTGCCGGGGCTTTCAGGGCCTCTTGGGAGACAGGTGGGCAGCAAGGCTTAATGCAACCTCCAGACATCATGGTCAAGGGCATGGTCATGCTGCTAAACATTTGCCCGATACAGCATTTGCAAAATTTTTCTTTACAGGCAGCACATGCCGCCTTAAGTGCTTTAATCTGGCTACCGCTTGGCAATATGAATCCGGCAAGGTTCTGCGGAGAAGTCGGAACTGCCGCTGTTGTTGCTGTCGTGGTGGCATCTTGGGCTCCAACCGTCTCAACGCATGCAACTACCAAAGCGAAAGCCAGAAACCCGAATTTCCTTAGGTTCATCGCACCATCCCCCAATTTAATTCATTTCCTAACCTTTCATCGTCGTTAAATTGGGCAAAGGTTAAGGATTTTTCCATCGACAGCGTCTAGGCATTCACAAAAAACCGGTTTGTAAAATTTTCACTCCCAGCTAGCCAATTAATCCTAACAATGCACATTATCGCCAAAGTCTACCTAACCTCACAGTCGATGAATTAGTCAGACAAACCAATTAAGGCGTATTCCATGACAACGGTATTACTAAAATTGGCCACCAGAATGCTAAAGCCTTGCCAGCTTTGCGCCTTATTTCTTTTGTTGGGTGGTTCTTATCCATGCTTGGCACAAGATGAGCCTGCTGGCCTTGGCGACTTCCTTCTACCAAATCAGATCGTGCAAGATTTACCTCGAATAGGCTCTGTTGCCCCCAGCTCTCCTTTGGATGGCAACATTCTCCAAACCAGTGGCTGCGCCAGTTGTGGGACCAGTCCTATGGGTAGCGGTTTGGGCAGAATGACCGGGGGAGGAATTGCCCCGAACATGTACGACCCTGTTGGCTGTTGCGCTGGGAGCGAATGCGGGCAGGGAAGATCAACTTGCTATGGTTGCGAACATGATGGAGTTTTGGCACGCATGCTCTGCGGAATCTATGAGTGTTTGGCTTGCCCAGACCCCTGCTACGAACCAGGCTGGCGACCAATCATGGATGTTGGCTTCTTCACTGAGTGCGCCAGACCTGTTAGCCAGCAACGCATTCGGATGACAAGCAGCCAACACATGACCAATTACACTCGCAACAGCTACAAAATTGCAGGCTACCCTCTTGGCCCGATAGTTCCCACGAATAGGCAAGGATATTATCTAGTTGATCCCTCGGTCAGTATCAACGAAGCATCTATTTACACCGAAGCCGCAGCAGGAAATATTGGCGTGCTTTTTGACATCCCTATCGCCCTGTCAAACTTTGAACATGGACTCGCTAATGGTGGCGGTGGTTCAGGTATTGGAAACATGATGGTTGGACTCAAATCAACTATATTTGATAGTGAATTACTCCAGGTTGGCTGGATGACCAAGACTTTTCTCCCGACAGGCAATATGACCATGGGGCTTGGAAATGGACTGACCTCAATGGAGATCGGTGCGTTGGTTGGCTTAAAAATTGCCGAGTCAACTTATCTGCAAGCAAATTTTACAGAATGGCTGCCTTTTGGCGGTGTCCCTGGCTATGCGGGTGCCATGTTTATCAATCGTCTAAGTTTGAATCATAAAATTTGGCAAGCTAATCCGAAAGTGCCGGTATTTTTAAATGTTGAGTATTCTGGATATTTTTTCCAAGCTGGTGGATACGCCCCTTACGAAAATATTATCGATAATCCATCTGCAGCGTTGCCAACCACTTCCCCGGGTTACAGTTACCACCAACTTGGACCAGGAGCACGCATTTACATGACCGAAAAAATCGACACCGGTTTTGCTGCTCAATTTTCCCTTAACCCAAGTCAGGGTAGCTGGGGAGACCAGCAATACCGTCTAGATTTCAGATTTCGCTATTGATCCGCCATCAGTTACCGCATGAAGAACATTAGCTGACAACAAATCCCGCCTCCTTAAAAACTAAAATAGACCACAAGGGCATTGATGCTATCCCCGCCAAATTGAAGCCCTAATCCCTGCCATTCATTTTACAAAAAACAAAATAGGCAAAATAAGCCATTAAAAAAGCTGGTAATGCATAAAAATAAGAAAATTTTATATTAACAATTGATTTAAACCTAAGAAAGCATGTCACAACTGATTATTGGCATGTTTTATTCAATAAATTAGGTGGAATCAATGCACCGTTTATCATGGCAACCACCGCTTGCCATGTTGGCGCTTTTGGTTTCCATTAGCTTCCAAGCTGTGAATGTATATGCCCAACAACCTGACCCATCCGACCTTCTACAGGAATCTCTTCCGCCAAAGTATGTAACATTGGGTGAATGCCTTGAAGTTGCACTTACCTTCCAACCACGCATTTTGGCTGAACTAAACAGCCAGCTATCCACAGAAATACAAGCCAATTACCTGAACAAATTGCGACTTGTTTCCCATTTCAGTAAACCTCTCAATGCCAGGATCGGCCAATCCGAAATCGGAATTAATCGAGCCCGCGCAGCTATTGATCAGCAAATTGAAGACACATATTACATGGTAAGACGGGCATATTTTACCTATATTTTCGCCAAAAGGCTTGAATCGTTTGCATCTCCCATGGAGAACTTAGTGGCAAGGACAGAAAAGGCCCTTGCGATTAAGAAACTTATTGAAAAACCTACAGGCAAATGGACATCCGATCATGAAAAACAGTTGTTGATTTTGCGAGCTGAGCACACTCTTATTAAGGAAAAATTGAATAATGCCAAGGCGGGTATTCGTGAATCGATTGCCCTCCTAATGGAAGAAATGGGTGGCGGAATAAAACTTGGTTATCAACCAATCCCCAACACAACAAAATTCCCTACACTTTCGCCCAATTTATCCTTGGAAAAACTTCTTGATATGGTGGAAAAATATTCAGGCGATTTGCACCAGGTACGGGCAGGGAGGGCGGCTATGGAATTGGAGGTATGTGCCCAAAACCAATTCACCTTTTTCCGCAAATCGGTTAGTACCTTCGCCTCATTCGTTGACACAAAAACAATCCCATTACCCGCTGCCGAAAGAAGTGAATCTATCGTGCGCCCTACTGTACCGGGTATTGAGACGCCGCACAACCTTGCAGGCCCAAGGTATGTCCGCATTGCCCGCGCCAGTGCTTTGGCCGAGAGGGCGCGGCATGTTGAGGATTCGGTTAGAAATCTACTTCGCTTGCAGATGAGACGCACTTATGAAGAATATGTTGATATTCAAGAAAATATATCCATCCTCGAAGATAATGCTCTAGATTCTCGTAATTATCTCAATGGACTTTCTGATAAAATTTTTACTGATAAGGATGTCCCGCTGATTACTTCATCTGCCCAGTTAGTCCAAAGCTGGGAAAGGGCACAATTCCTCAGATGCATACTGCTCGCAGACATGGTCCGCCAAACATGCGGCAATTTTGAGCTGGACTTTAACCCACCGCTTGACGCCCCTATTAAATAGCAAATCTTAACGCTT
>CAIWHS010000179.1 GCA_903912515.1 uncultured Planctomycetaceae bacterium | reverse complement strand
GCTCAATTGGTAATCGGGACGCGCAACAAACACAAGGTGTTGGAAATTGCAGACCGTTGGCAGAGTTTGCTTGCCAAAGGTTGGAGCATGGTCGACCTTTCGGGCTTTCCGAACGCCCCCGAGGTGGAAGAGGACAAAGACACCTTTGGGGGCAATGCAGAAAAGAAAGCTTGTGAAACGGCGCAGGCCTTGAAGGAGTGGGTACTTGCGGAGGATAGTGGATTGGTTGTGCCGGCGCTGGGCGGGGACCCGGGGGTGCTATCGGCTCGCTATGCGGGTACGCATGGGGATGACTCAGCTAACAACCGCAAGCTTTTGGGGGAGTTGCAAGGGAAAGCCGACCGGAAGGCTTATTATGTTTGCCACGCAGTGGTGTCTGATCCGCAGGGAAAGGTGGTGGCGCGTGCGGAGGGTCATTGCCATGGGTTGATCCTGAACGAATTGAAAGGGGCGGGCGGTTTTGGATACGATCCGCTTTTTTGGGTTCCTGAGTACCATGCCACCTTTGGCGAGTTGCCTTTGGTAGTCAAGCAGGCAATCAGCCATCGGACGCGGGCCTTGGAAGGCCTTGAGCGATGGCTGAACAAGGTGACGAGTGTTTAGCTGACCCGTTGGGTAGCTTACTCGGTTGGTAGCTTATGCGTTTGGCTGGGCCTTTAGCCAACCCGGTTGGCGAGGCTTTCGCCCAAACGACGCAGTGCTGGGCTGGAATCCATTTTGTCGAGCATGACATTGAGAATTGAGAATTTTCCCTTATTTGCCAGGGCCTTGGTGAGGGCGTCGTCGAGTTGGCCTTCGGTGCGGACCAAAAAGCCTTCGCCACTGTCGAAGAGTGCGGGCAATTTGTGGAACTGCCATTCTTGGACATCGTTGAATTTGCCTTCGAGTATGAAGCGCTCGGTCAGGTAGCCGTGGTTGTTCAGGACGATGACGATAGGGTCGAGGCCCATACGGACGGCGGTGGAGAGTTCGGTGCCGGTGAAGTGGAAAGCACCGTCACCGACCAATACCAGTGGACGCAGGCCTGGCAGGGCAATTTGGGCGCCAATTGCAGCAGGAACGGCCCAGCCCAGGGTGGCGTAGAACGAGCTGGCCAGGAATTTTGCACCTTGGTGGACTGCAAGGTCAATGGAGCCGAACATGGCATCGCCTGGATCGGCCAAAACGGCCATGTCCGGGACGAGGATGGAATTGATTTTTTGGAAGAGCCTTTCGGTGGTCATTTCCTTGTTTTGATCTGCTTTCCAGGGGGCGGCCAAGGGGTTTTTGAGGCTTGGGACCTTGCGGCTATAAACCGGCAGTTCTTGGGCGGAAAGTTGGGTCAAAAATTCATCGAGCAGAACATCGCCAAAGGAGTGGTGGCAGATGCGAATGCCTTCGGCGATAGCGTAAATGGTGCTGCTGGGGGCCAAGTGGGTGGTGAAAATGCCTGTGTCTGTGTCGGTGGGCATGGCGCCGAGGGAAAGGACGCAGTCTGATTCCTCGACAAATTCGACTACATCTTGGCGGCTGAGCGCGCCCACATAGGTGCCGGCATAGAGGGGGTGTTTTTCGGATATTACCGATTTGCTGAGTAGCGTTGAGCATACAGGGATATGGTGCTTCTCGGCAAAGGAGGTGAGAAGGGGGACTAGCCCCATGCGGTGGATCTCGATACCAGCGAGAATGATGGGTTTTGAGGCGGTGTGGAGCATGGCCATAGCCTCACCCACGGCTTCTCGTAGTTCGTCCGGGTCGCTGGTGGGGTAGGAAACTTGCTGGATGGGAAGCTCGGGGCATTCCATGTCGACGCGGTCACGGGGGATCTCAATGTAGACGGGTTGCTTGCGGCGGAGGCAAACCGCCAAGACCCGGTCGATTTCGCGCAGCGCGGTGAGAGGATCATCGAGAACGCACTGGGCTGCGGTGATGGGTTGCAGTGTGCGCAGTTGTGTGTCAGCTGGGCCCACCATGTGGTGGAGCATGCCGCGCTTGCGCAATTCGCGCAGACCAGGTGCACCACTAATAACAACCATGGGCGACTTTTCAGCGAAGGCACCAGCAATGGCGTTGGCGGCACTGAGGGTTCCTACCGCGTAGGTGAAGCAGGCAACCCCCAGCCCCCTGAGGCGGGCGTATGCATCGGCTGCGTAGCCAGCACACAGTTCGTTGGTTGTGCCGACGAGCCGGATGGGGCTTTGTTCGACTTGCTTCATGAATCCAAGCACATAATCGCCCGGAATGCCAAAAATATCGGTCACACCCAATTCGAGTAGGCGTCGGATGAGATATTTTGAAACAGTAGTGCTTCCGACGGATATCCCTTGAAGTTTGTTGATATCGTTGTGTGTGTTGGGCGTGTGCATTTTTTGATTCCGAAAGGGTCCCATGCTTAACTGCCGATATTATCCTAGGGCAGAATTGGTATAACAGGCTTTCGGTTTGTCCAGTCTTGGGCATTGCTTGCCTTTAGCTGGCCTTGGTATGTTTAGAACTTCCGCCGAAGTGCCATTGTCCCGTGCGGGGCATGTGGTGGCGGGGATTTTTTTTTGGAAGAGCAAGGAGTCTTGAGCGTGTCGATTATTAAAGTGGACGAGTTGATTGAAGCTGGCGTGCATTTTGGTCACCGGGCAAGCCGGTGGAACCCGAAGATGCGCCCGTATATCTACGGTAAGCGCAAGCTCATCCACATTATTGACCTGCGCGAGACTGTTCGCGGCCTGCTGCGCGCGCATAAGTACCTAACCAAGATCACATCCGAAGGCAGCCTGGTGCTTTTCGTGGGCACCAAGCGTCAAGCGAAGGAAACGGTTGAGCGCGAGGCAAAGCGCTGCGGTATGCCCTTCGTGACCGAGCGTTGGCTAGGTGGAACACTCACCAACTATCGCACCATTCGCGAGCGTTTGAAGCGTTTGACCGAGCTGGAAGCCATGTGGCTGGCGGCGAACGAGGTCCCCAGCAAGGTGGACCTGAATGTTTACATGAAGACCATGCTGAACGAGGCTGGCCGTCTGGATATCAGCAAGGCTCCCGACTCGGCCATTATCCGTACCTACAGCAAGAAGATGGTGAGTACTCTCAGCCGTGAACTGAGCAAGATTCAGCGCAACCTTTCGGGCATCCGCGACATGGTTCGTTTGCCCGACGCGTTGGTGGTGGTCGACCCCAAGCGCGAACACATTGCAGTTCAAGAGGCTCAACGCATGGGTATTGCGGTGCTGTCGCTGATCGACACCGACAGCGATCCAGACACCATTGACTTGGCCATTCCGGGCAACGACGACAGCATTCGCTCGATTGAGCTGATTGTTGGCAAGCTGGCCGACGCGGTGGTTGATGGCCGTGCGGCCAATGTGAATCGCGAGAGCAGTCAGCAGGCCATGAGGCCCCGTCCTGAGCGCTCCCTCGCAGAACGCGAATAATCCGCGGCCGAGCCGTTTTAATGGCCGGCACCCGAATGAACTTCCGGTGCCGGCTTTCTTTCATGCGTAGCATTCAAACCTGTCTTGTTCACCAATGAAATAAATTCCCGCTAGGGAATGGAGGAATTTGTCATGGCGGAGATTACCCCCGCGCTAGTTAAGACCTTGCGTGACCGTACCAACGCTCCGTTTGGCGATTGCAAGAAGGCCCTTGTTGAGGCCGACGGCGACATGGATAAGGCCATCGAGATTCTTCGCAAGAAGAACACGGCGATCCAGGCCAAGGCTTCGGGTCGCGAGACGGGCGACGGGCGAGTGGGACTATGGGTTTCTGAGGATGGTTCGACTGGCGGCCTGATTGACCTTCGCTGCGAGTCGGCCCCTGTGGCCAAGAATGAGATGTTTGTGGAATTGGCAACAGATTTGGCCAAGCAGGTTGCCATGAAGGGTGTGGCAGCCAGCGCCCAGGCGATGGTTGACGAGGCGCATCACAGCCAAGCCGGCAAGACCGTAAAAGAGCGGATTGCCGATGTTGTGGGCCTGCTGCGCGAGAATATCCAGCCTCATCGGATGGGGCGTTACGAAGGTGGCCAAGTGGGTGGCTATGTGCACCATGACGGTACCGTGGGTGTGCTGGTTCACTGCGAGGGCACCAAGTCCGACCAGGCACTGCTTCGCGATGTGGCGATGCATATCGTGGCCCGAACCCCCATGGCAATCAGCCGCGACAAGGTAGATCCCGCGCTGATCGAAAGGGAGCGCGAGGTTTCCAAGGCGCAGGCTGCAGAGTCGTCGAAGGGCAAGCCTGCGAACATTGTGGAAAAGATCGCTGAGAACCGTTTGAACACCTGGCTGAAGGAGAGCGTCCTTGAGGAGCAACCCTTCGTGAAGGACGAATCCAAAACCGTGGGCGAGCTGCTGAAGGCAGCCGGCCTGAAGCTGGTGAGCTTCACCCGCTTCAAGGTTGGGGAAGCAACTGCCTAAAAATGGCCAAGTCACTTTGGAGAGCCGGGCGGGTCGTGACATGCGGCCCGCCCGGTTTTTTGTTGGGCATGCCTTTGTCAACTATGCTTGGAGAGGGTGGCTAAACCGGAGGGTACGGACGAAGCCGATGAGGGGTTTTGAAGCGGAATTGTTGCACGCGGTCGCCAGCGAGGAGGCGGTTCACCCGGACCGACCGCTAGCGTTGTTTCCCCGTCTGGTTTTGGCCGACTGGTTGGAAGACCATCTGGGAGCTTCTGGGCATATTCGGGCGGAATTTATTCGCTTGCAGGTAGCGTGCGAGGAGGTTGGCTTTTCGTGTTGGTTGCCCAAGTTGCCAGAGGACCCGCCCCTAAGATTACCATCTCATTTGGATTGTGAGGGGCTGGCGCGGGGCCTGCGACTGCGCAATATGGCTGTGGCCCATTTTTTAGAGCACACGCGGACCTTACTTGAGCCCTACCCGCCTTGGCTGCGGGAGCATTTGGTTTTTAGGGGAGGTTTGCCTTGGCTTTGCCATGTTCCGTGGGAGTTGTGGCAGCATCGGGCGGAAGAGATGCGGTTGGATGGGAGCTTAGGCAGGCTGGCTACTGTGAGAGCGTGGCGGTTTAGCTCGCCTATTGATGGGCCGCAGGGTTTTGACCCGCTTCCATCGCTGCCGGGAAAACCCTATTCGTTAGAAGTTTCGGGGGTGGGGGCAGCCACCGGGCTTTTTCGTAGCGGGGGGGTACAAGAATGGCTGGGCTCGTTGCGGGAGTTGACCCTTTCGCGCTTGGCTTTGCCAAAAGCGATGGCCTTGGGGATTTTGCCCAGCGCGGCTTTGGTGCCAGACCTGCGAAGGTTGGGATTGCCGGCTAACCAAATTGAATTTGAGCAGATGCTGGATCTGGGTCGGGCAGGACTGCCACCGGGGCTAGAGTCTTTTAGCCTTGGGCGCAACCGGCTGAGTTTTGAGGACTCGGTGGTGTTTTTTGAGGAGGGTTGGGCCCTACCCCATTTGCGCGAATTGGATTTGAGCGGGACAGGCGTGGGGTTGGGAGTACTTTACAATTTGGGTCGAAGCCCGATTTGCGAGAACCTGACCAGTTTGAATTTGAGCCATGGCGAGATTGAGGAAACGCTGGATGTGGAGATGTTGCTGGATGCAGCGTTTCAGTCGTTACGGGAACTGAACCTGGCTGGTAACCGGTTGCGAGATGGATTTTTGGACACTTTGGCTCAGGCCCGTTGGTTGGGTCATCTGACGCACCTTGACCTGAGCGAGGTGCCATCGGGTGGACAGGGTTGGGCCAGACTGATCGCCAAATTGGGAAATTCGCTGGTTGAGCTGAGGCAGGGGAATTGCGGTCTGGAGGCGGATGCCGTTGGGGTGCTAGCCGGTTCGCCTGCCCGGGAATCGCTGAAACAATTGGAGCTTAGGCAGAATAATTTGGGCAATGAGGGATTTTTAGAAATTTTGACAACGGCATGGCCCCAGATGGTGATTATGGGGTTGGGATTAAATAGTGTGAGTGCAGCCATTCCGCAGCTGGACTGCAGGTTAACACCTTGGTTGACCGCAGTAGAACTAGAACGCCCCTAAAATTAGGGGCGCTTGGCAGTTGCAGATAAGAAAGCGTGAAGGAAGTGAGACTTCTATTCAGCTTTCGATCACGCCCTTAACCAGCTTGGGGGGAATGCCCAGCTTAATTTTGGTTTCGCCACGCCTTTTGGCGAATTTTGCTTGGCGGGCCTTCTTTTGGACCGAGTTGTGAGGGCGCTTGCGAGGCATGTTAATGAATCCTTTTGCTTGCCTTTTGATGGGCCTTGGCTAGATCACTTGGATGCAATATTAGCAGTCATTCGTTTTTTTTCCCAGACCATTTGCGTTGAAGGCTGATGTCAAAAACGCCCTTAAGCACCACTAATCGGCCGCATGGATGGACAAACCCGGAGATTTGAAAATGTTGGTAGATGCCCATTTAGACCTCGCTTGGAACGCCTTGGACTGGAACCGGGACCTTAGTCTGCCGGTTGAGGCAATTCGCCAGCGTGAGAGGGATCTGGGAGTATTGGGCAAAGGGCGTGGAGTGAACACGGTTTCGTTGCCGGCCCTGCGTGCGGGTGGATTTGGGTTAGTCGTGGCAACTTTGCTAGCCCGGTTGCACCGGAGCGACCTGGTTCCGGGCCTGCAGCGTTATGAATCGATCTCAGGTGCGCATGGGGCGGCCCGGGGGCAACTGGGCTGGTATGAAGCGATGTGCCGTCGCGGTGAGATGCGGATGATCTGCTATCAGCACCAACTGGCCAATCATGAGGGGCTGTGGTCTAGACCGGGGGGTGCCGGGAAGGAGCCGCTTGGTTTCATTTTGAGCATGGAGGGGGCAGACCCGATTCTTTTTCCCGACGAGGTGGACCTGTGGTGGGGGCTGGGATTGCGGATCATTGGGCCGGCTCATTACGGGCCTAGCACCTATGCGAACGGTACGGGTTGCGTGGGAGGATTTTTTGCCCCCGGGCGTGATCTTTTGAGGGCGATGCGGCGGGTTGGCATGATTTTGGATGTGACGCACCTGGCAGACGAGGCTTTTGAACAGGCGATGGAGTGGTTTGACGGGCCGGTTTTGGCCAGCCACCACAATTGCCGGTCGCTGGTGAATGACCAGCGACAACTGAGCGATGAGCAAATCAAGCAGTTGCTGGCCCGAGACGCGGTGATAGGTGCGGCGTTTGACGCATGGATGTTGGTTCCCAACTGGGTGCGTGGCAAGTCGACGCCTGCGGATACGGGGGTGTCGATGGAGCATGTGGCGGACCACATTGACCGCATTTGCCAGATGGCTGGGAACGCGCGACAGGTTTCGCTTGGGACTGATTTGGATGGCGGATTTGGCACCGAACAGGGGCCTGGGGATGTGGACACTATCGCTGATGTTCGGGGTTTGCGGCCGATATTGAAGAAAAGAGGATATTCTGAAGCGGATTTAGATGGAATAATGGGTGGCAATTGGCTGCGTTTTTTCAAGAAGAACTTGCCGGCGAAGTAGGGCTGATGAAGCAGGCTCAGAGAGCATGGGCCCATGCGGTCGGGTTCAGGGGCCTTGAATGGGCCAGCCGAAGAACTCGCCCAAGCCTGTCAGGACAGTCTGGGCGGCGAGTGCAGCCAGAAGCATTCCTAAAAAACGGCTGATCAGGTTGCTGCCGGCACGGCCCAAAACCCGTTGGATGGGCTCGGCCCGCAGGAAAAGCAGCCAGGTGAGGCTGAGGATCGCCACCAAGATGCAGGCGATGACAGCGATGTGTCCCCATTGAGCCTGGCCGGGAGGGGTGAGTAGCACCACGGTGAGCATGGAAGCGGGTCCGGCCAGCATGGGGAAGGCCAGGGGAAAAATGGCGATGTCGTGACCGGCCTCGCCATGAGCGTCTTTATTTTTTTGTTCGGTTTCAAAAACCATTTGCAAGCCGAAGAGAAAAACCACCACGCCGCCGGCAATTTTGAAGGCTGGCAGGCCGATGCCCATAGCCGCCAGAAGTGACTGGCCCACCAGCAAGAAGCCGAGTAGAACGCAAGTCGCAGCCAAGATTGCCCGACCTGCAACCCGCCTGCGGGCCGGGGGATCGAGGTGACGGGTGAGGGCCAGAAAAATAGGCACATTGCCAATAGGGTCGATAATCACAAAAAGTGTGACGGCATCTTGCAGCAGTTCTTGGAACATGCTTTGGCCCCCCCCCATGAACAGAGGCCATTGTAACGGGATTAGGGGGTGGGTTCGTTTTCGGAAAAATAGCGGCGGATGAAATCGAGGGCGGAAGGCAAAATGTGGTTTGCGGTGCGCACGGTGTGGTGTCCCCAGCGATCTTCGACCTCTTCGGTTTGGAGCCCTAATTCCCGGGCGCGGTTGGCGAACGCTTTGCCTTGGGAATCGAAGTTGTATTCGTCGTACCGGCCGTAGCCTACAAAAACGCTGAGTTCACCTGGCTGGACATTGAGATCGCTGAGCATGTCTTTGGGATTTTGTGCGGCGATGTGCGAAGCGACATGTGGGTCTCGTAGGTTAAACAGCGGTTCGGCGAATTGGCCTAAGTAGATGGGCACAACGAGCCCGAATCTGGCCACAGGGAGTTTGGGGCGGTTGAAATTGGAACGGGGCACATCGAGGGGAACATTGCCCAGATAACGACCACGGTTATCTTGGTAGCGCAGATCGAGCGGGCCGAAAACACTGATGCCGGCTCCTACCTTGTCTCGATAGCGGATGGCCATGCGCATGGCCGAGCCACCACCCATGCTGGCGCCGGCAAAGATATGGTCTTCCTTGCGATTGGACAGGTTGTAGCGCTCGTGCACCAGTGGCCAAACCTCTTCCATCACATGGGTTTCGTAATTGCCCAGTTCGCTATCCATGAACATGGTGGCGGCGGGGAAGGAGAGTCGGCGTCTTTTGGAGGCAGGTGAGCCATCGGGGAAAACGAGCACAACGGAGGGCAATTCTCCCGCAGCCATTTTGGCATCGATTTCGGAGAGGGAATTTTTTGCAAACCAACTGGTTTCTTGCAGGAAGGCGTGGAACCAGAACATCACCTTGCTTGGTTTGGCGGGGTCGTAATCGGGTGGCAAATAAATATAGAGGTTGCGGTATGCACCCAAGGTGTCGGACCAAATACGGTTGTCATTGCCGTTTTCGTTGGTGAGATCAATCAGCTCACCCTTCAGATTGATAGGCACACCGCCCATGATGCGGAACGGGCCGGCAATGGC
>CAIWHS010000178.1 GCA_903912515.1 uncultured Planctomycetaceae bacterium | reverse complement strand
GCCTATTACAGCGTGGAAGGATATTGGGAAATGCGATCAAAGGGTGCCCAAGAGGCTAGGCGGGCTCTCACTGGTCAACCGCTTTTGAATCCGGTGAATCGCAACCAATTAAAAGGGGATCATTTGCCGTTACGCAAGGAGCAATGGGCTCCCTAACAAAAATTGTTAGCCTGTGCGCAATCGTTAGGACACAAACCTGTAATTGAAAATTGCGCCAGGCACCCGTATTGCCCATATTGCGCAAGGAGCCTGTTTTTTGTGTGATTGGTTCTAACCAGTCTGTTAGTCCATTGCTCGAGTTTGGCAGTGACTATAGAACACCTGCTAGATGGATTTTCCCAGCAGGTGTCCGCATAGGGAATTTATTAACAATGTGGCTATTAGGGCGTTTATGCGCTTTCACCTAATTGATCGGATTGTAGCGGTAGAGCACTCCAAGAGCCTGAAGGCTTGGAAGAATCTAACTTTGGGTGAGGAATACTTGGGAGATCATTTCCCGGGCTTTCCAGTGATGCCTGGAGTTTTGATGCTTCACACTCTGGTGGAAGCTGGAGCTTGGTTGCTTCGCTTAAGTAGTGACTACGCCAATAGTGTTGTTGTGTTGCGGGAAGCTAAGAATATCAAGTACGGCACTTTCATGGAGCCGGGCAAGCGAATGATGATTTTTGTTGAGTTGGTTGAGAATACCAACGGAATGGCAGTATTTAAGGGTAAGGGGGAAACTTCCGCCGGAGGAACTACAGTTTCCGGGCGTTTCACACTTTGCCAGTACAATCTTGCCGATAAGAATCCTGCGCTTGCTTCGGTGGATCACCGTTTGGTCAGTGATTTGCGTCAACAGGAAATGGTTTTAAGGGGTACTAGATAGCTTGATATGGCGCGGTGTTTCCTAAGATTTTTTTTGCTGCTTTTATCTGGCATTTTGACAGACTGAAAACCTTGGTGTCATTGCTGTGGTAGGCTAGTAGATCGAAAACTTGGGAATGGGCGTGAATTGGGGCGGATCAGACAAGGGCGACAAGAGGGTCAAGGATGAGGCTCAAGGGTAAAAATGCAGTGGTAACCGGTGCTAGCCGCGGTATTGGCAGGGCCATTGCCGAAGGTCTTGCTGCCGAGGGGGCCACTGTAGTGGCAATCTACCGCGGCAGTAAAGAGGCCGCCTTGGAAATTGAGAAATTAGCCACTGATAAAGGCCAAAGGATCATTGCCCGCCAGGCAGATGTCGCCGACTCGGCTCAAATCAATGAGTTGTTTGACGCTTTAGAAAAAGAGCTCGGGCAAATTGATATTTTGGTCAACAATGCCGGAGTGATCCACGATGACCTGTTTGTTCGTCTGGAAGAGAAGGATTGGGACAAGGTTATCAACACAAACCTTTCCGGCACGATGCGCTGCTGCCACAAGGTGGCCTTTCCGATGATGCGTCGCAGGTCTGGCCGAATTATCAACATTTCAAGTGTTGCGGCAGAATTCGTTAATCCAGGCCAGACCAATTATGCCGCGAGTAAGGGAGCTATCAATTCATTCACTCGAGCCCTAGCGGCCGAATTGGCACCTCGCGGTGTGACAGTGAATGCGATCGCACCAGGTTTTATTGAAACCGACATGAGTGCTGCTGTACGGAACAAGGCCGGTGACAAGTTAAAAGATTTCATTCCTATGCGCCGGCTTGGACTTCCCTCTGATATTGCAAAGGCGGCTGTTTTTTTGGCTACGGATGATGCCAGTTACATCACTGGTCAGGTGATTACGGTTGATGGTGGTTTGAGTCTTGGGCCATCTCATGTGAAGTGAGTTGGTCCTTCGGTTTTGAAAGGGTCAGCCGGCTTGCGGGGCAAGGTTGACTCTATAGAGGTTGGGCTCGTTGCCTAATCAATAATTGTTCCCGCTTTTTCGAGGTGAATTCGATGGCTTCCCAGGACGAAATTTTCGAGAAGGTTTCCGCCACCCTCGTGGAGGCGCTGAATGTTGATGAAGACGAAATTCGCCCTGCTTCGACCCTCACGGGCGACCTGGGTGCCGAATCGATCGATTTTTTGGACATTGTTTTTCGTCTAGAGCGCGAATTTGGGATCAAAATTCCCCGTGAGGAATTGTTTCCTGAGGTTGCCGAAGGTAACAATCCTGAATTCATGCAGGACGGCGTGGTGACGCCCAAAGGAATCGATGAGCTCAAAAGGGCGATGCCTTTTGCCGATTTCAACGACTTTGAAAAAGATCCTCGGATGACCGAATTTAGCAATCTATTTACAGTCAAGATGATCACCAACTATATCCAAGACAAGCTGGCACGTGGCGGCCGCTAATTTTTTTCAGGGGCGGATTGGTGTCAAGCACCTCCGCCCTTTCGTTGGGCTCATTATGTATGGGCCATTTCATTTTTGGTGTTCAACTGGGCACGAGGCCTACGCGAAACCTTTCGACAATCCGGGCAGGTAGCGATGCGTTGGATTTGGCTGGATGGGTTCACCGCTTTTGAAAGCGGTGTCAGGGCCCGAAGCGTGAAAAATTTGTCGCTTGCTGAGGATCATTTTGCCCAGCATTTTCCAGGTTTTCCTGTGATGCCTGCTTCTTTGATAATTGAGGGTTTAGCCCAAACCGGTGGCATATTGGTGGGTGAGAAACTCGATTTCAAGGAAAAGGTTGTTCTGGGTAAGGTTTTGCGAGCGAAATTTGAGCGCGAGTTCTTGGCTGGTGAAACACTGGAATATGATGCCGAGGTCTTGATGATCCGCCCTGAGGGATCGACTGTTCTGGGCAAGGTTTTTTGCGAAGGCAAATGCGAGGCCGAAGTGGAGATTTTCTTCGCTCACCTGGGCCCCAGTTGGTCCAAATCCGACGCAGCCCCAGCAGGAAATGATGAAAATTTTGTTTTTTCCAGCGAACTTAAGAGTTTCATCAATCAGGCCAGAAGGTTGGATAACCAAGCAAAAGCCAAAGCCGGATCAGTCTGATTGAAGTGTTGGTTTTGGTGGACGATTTGGTCTGATTTAGGGTTAGGGTAGGGTGAAATTCCCAAGAGTATTCCGAAAGGGATCGTGGTGAAGCGTCATGGTGAATGACTCGCGTAGGGGAGTGGTCACCGGCTTGGGTGTCCTTTCTTCCATTGGTTCAGATCTTGAGACTTTCTGGCAAGGTTTGCTTGCCGGTAAGAGTGGGATCAAAAGGATAGGCCTTTTCGACCCTTCCGAACTTCCCTGCCAAATTGCCGGGGAAATGACGGATTTTGATGCCAAGAATTTTCTGGAAAAGAAAGACCGTAAGCAACTGCGGGTGATGGCCAGGACCATCCAGCTTGCTGTAGCCTGTGCCCAATCAGCAATTAACAACAGTAAAGTTGACAAATCGGCCATTAATCTCACTAGGTTTGGGGTAATTTTTGGCGCTGGCATGGTTGCCATGGAACTGCCGGAGACCGCTGATGCAGCCGCAGTCTGCCAGATGCCTGAGCGTGGCAAAATTGATTTGAAATTGTGGGGCACAAAGGGGCTTGAGGTCATTCAGCCATTGTGGATGTTGAGATATTTGCCAAACATGTTGGCCTGTCAAGTTAGTATCTTGCACGATGCCCAAGGTCCCAACAACACAATCACTCAAGATGATGTTGCTGGTTTGTTGGCGCTGGGTGAAGCCTTGCGCATTATGCGCCGCGATCATGCCGACTTGTTGATGGTTGGTGGTGCTGAAAGCCGTGTCAATCCGCTAAGTATGACCCGTCAGTCCCTATTCCTGCCACTTTCCACCCATAATGCTGATCCATCGAAAGCACTGCGTCCATTCGATTCTGGTCGGACGGGTTTGGTTTTGGGTGAAGGTTCTGGAATTCTCTTGGTTGAGGAGATTGGCCACGCGAAAAAGCGGGGTGCCGAGATTTATGCCGAGGTCAATGGTTTTGGTGCCGCTTTCAATGGGACGGATCAGGCTGATGCCATTGAGAGATCAATTCGTATTGCAATGGCTCAGGCTGGAGTAAGTGTGGATGATGTTGACCATGTGAACGCCTCGGGCATGGGCACCGAGAAAGAGGACCGTTTTGAGGCCCGTGGAATCGCCGCGGCATTCAAAGGAAGCAAAGACCCAATTGAAGTCACTACCATCAAGGCCCATGTAGGCCACTTGGGTGGGTCTTCCGCCACGGTTGAACTTGCATCTGTCGCGTTGAGTCTTAGGCATGGCGTGGTGCCTGCCACACTGAATTACAACAGCCCGGACGCATCATGCCCTGTGAGGGTGATATCGGGTTCGCCTCGCCCTTTAAGAAAACCCTTTGTGGTCAAAACTTCATTCACCAGCGCGGGCCAGTGCGCGGCCGCTGTGCTTCGTCGGCACGATGTCTGACAGAGAACAGGATTCAGGCGGTTTTCGGGATGGGACGCGTAAAAGTTTGAAATGGCAGGCAAGCATGAGTCGGAAATACCAAAGAAGGATCGTCATCACGGGGATGGGCGTTGTGACCCCCTTGGGTGATGACATCGACACCATGTTCAAAGCCCTGCTAGAGGGGCGTTCCGGTGTCGGGCCAATCCGGAATTTCGACGCTTCAACTTTTCCAACCAATTTTGCGGCCGAAGTGCATGGATTCCAGTTGTCGAGCTGGATCAAGGATTGTTCCCGTTGGGAGCACAGCGGGATAAACAGCAAGTTTGCCGCAGCCGCTGCCAAACAGGCTTTGGCGAATTCGGGCCTAATTGAAGGCATGAACTCCGGCAAGGTGGACCGCAATCGCTTTGGAGTTTATCTGGGTTCTGGTGAAGGAATCCATGATTTCCACAACCTGATGTGGGAAACTGCCAATTCGTATGATCCGTCAACCCGCAAATTTGATTATGCCAAGTTTTGCAAGGGAGGACGCGAGTCCTTTCATGTTGGATCAGAAGCAGATCAGGAATTGCACACCACTGCCATGCATTTGGCAGCATATTTCGGCTTGAACGGGCCCAATTTCAATTGTCTGACAGCGTGCGCTGCAAGTTCCCAGGCGATTGGCGAGGCTATGGACCTGATCCGCATTGGCGATTGCGATATGGTTCTTGCAGGCGGTTCTCACAGCATGATTCACCCTTTGGGGGTCACCGGTTTCAATCTGTTAACCGCCCTTTCGACCAATAAAGCCAACCCGCAGGGCGCATCTCGTCCTTTTGACAAGGAGCGCGATGGTTTTGTTCTGGGTGAAGGGGCTGGCATGCTTGTTTTGGAAGAATTGGAGCATGCTAAAAAGCGCGGTGCCAACATCTTGGCGGAGTTGACTGGATATTTTTCAACTGCCGACGCTTTCCGCGTTACCGATAGCCACCCCGAGGGGCGGGGCGCCATTGCCTGTATCGATGGCGCGTTGAAGGATGCTGGGGTCACGCCATCCCAAATAGGCTATGTCAATGCCCACGGCACGAGCACCCAAGTCAATGACCGGGTCGAATCGCTTGCTGTGAAACATGTGTTTGGAGAAGCAGCCAAGCATGTTCCGGTGAGCAGTATCAAGAGTATGATGGGCCATCTTATCGCGGCTGCCGGGGCGGTTGAACTGATCACCTGCGTAGAGGCGATGCGCACCGGTTGGCTGCCCCCAACCATCAATTATGAACATCCTGATCCTGAGTGTGATCTGGATTACATTCCAAACAAAGCCCGTCAGTCCAAGGCCCTGCATTGCCTGAGCAACAGCTTTGGTTTTGGCGGGCAAAACACATCCTTAGTGGTGAGCGCCTTCACGGGTTGATGTTTCAGCCGGGGGGCCTAATACTTGGACCTGATACCTCTGATACTGTATATTTTCGTGGGGTTGGTTGCGACTGTCACGCTTGGTTTTTTTACTTTTTGGGTGGTAATTGTATATAACTATCTCAAGTATGTAACAAGGATTTTTCAAGAGCGTCCCATATTCTCAATTCCCAGGGGCGTACCTTCGCCGGATGCCGAGGACCTTGTCGTACCCACCATCGATGGCCAGAATCTCAAAGCCTGTTACCTTTCATCGCTAGTTGAGGGGGCCCGTAAGGGGGTTGTGCTTTTCGGCATTGAATTCGGTTCGAATCGGTGGTCATGTCAGCACCATGCTGAGTTCCTTCGCCGGGCAGGTTATGATGTGCTCTCTTGGGAGCCCAGGGGGCAGGGGGAAAGCGATAAAATTCCCGGGTACACTCCGTTGCATTGGGTGAGTGAGCACGAGGTGGCGGACGCTTTGGCGATTGTGGAATACGCTTGCAGGCGCCCAGACGCCGATCCGAGGGGGGTTGGGCTTGTTGGCCTTAGCAAAGGTGCTGGTGCGGGTGTTGTTGCTGCATCCAGGGACAGGCGTATTCGGTGCTGTGTGACCGATGGAATGTTCGCGGTTTACACCACTGTCGTTCCTTACATGCGTCATTGGGTAAAAATTTACAGCCGATTGACTTGGGTTCAAAAGGTGGCGCCTGACATTTTTTACGGCAGCATTGGGATGATTGCGTTCAAGCGGGTTGAGAAAGAGCGGAATTGCAAATTTCCCCCCTTGGAAACCGCGCTTTCCAATTTGCGGGGCCAGGCTTTGTTGATGATTCATGGCGAGAAGGACTCTTACATTCGCCCGACGATGGCACAATCCCTTTTCAGGAAATCCATGAGTTGGTGGGGCGGAAAGCGCGAATTTTGGCTTGTTGAGGGTGCCCGGCACAACGAGGGGCTTTCGAAAAAAAATGCGGAATACTCTGCCAAGGTAAGCGGCTTTTTGGACCGATACCTCGGTGAGGCAAGTGATTTTCCGTCCAGCAAATGATCTTGGTTATTTTTAGATCGGTCATCCAAACGGGGCAGGGGCCAAGCCATGTTTTCCCTAATCCGCAAGTCATTTGAAAAGGCTTTTCTCGATCTGGTGGTGGCGCCACGGATTCGACGGCGCCTGAAACAGTTTCACAATGCACTGGGAAACCCTGAAGAAACCCAGGCTAAACTGCTGGATCGCATTTTGCGCCGGCACGAGGGGACAGCGTTTGGCCGGGACCATGGTTTTTCTTCGGTTCGCAGTCCGCAAGATTTCCAAAAAGCTTTGCCTGTGGCGGGCTATGACCGTCTTGCCCCATATATTGACCGGATGCGTCGGGGTGAGCAAAATGCCCTGATAGCTGATCCAAAAGTTTTCATGTTTGCCTTAACCAGCGGCACCACAGATACCCGGAAATATATTCCGGTGAACAATTCCTATTTGGAATCATACCGTCGCGGTTGGAACATGTGGGGTTTGACCGCCTTTCAAAAGCACACCAAGGTTCCACTCACGCCTATCTTGCAGCTATCGGGAGATTGGCAGGAGGAATTCACCGATGGTGGGACCCCGTGCGGAGCCGTTACCGGCCTTACTGCCACAATGCAGCGTTGGTTTATCCGCCGACTGTATTGCATACCGGCGGTGGCTGGCAAAATCAAGGATCCCGTGGCGAAGCAGTATCTCGCTTTGCGAATGGGCCTCACACGCGATGTGGGCATGATACTGTCGGCTAATCCATCCACGCTCGTCAATCTTGCCCGTTTTGGCGACGCCAACAAAGAGGCGCTTCTGCGTGATATTCATGATGGCACACTGGATAGAGGGCTTGATGTTCCTTCCCTGGTCCGTCAGGAAATGTCCAAGGCCATTCGTCAAAGGCACCAAAAACGGGTAGCCCAATTTGAAACAATCATTCGTGATACGGGTTCTTTGCTTCCCAAAGATTATTGGCCGGATTGGACTCTTTTGGGGAACTGGACCGGCGGGAGCATGGGGCCCTACTTAAGGCAGTACCCCGCGCTTTATGGGGCCAAGCCTGTTCGCGATGTTGGCTTGATAGCCAGCGAGGGGCGCATGACCATTCCGCTGGAAGATGGCACTCCTTCTGGTGTACTTGACATTCTCTCGCACTATTACGAATTTGTGCCAGTTGATGAGATGGACAGCCCAACCGCCCGGGTCCTTTTGGCCCATGAGCTTGAGCAGGGTATGGATTATTTCATTCTCCTTACCACGGATTACGGGTTGTATCGTTACGATATTCGGGATGTGGTTCGGTGTACCGGCTTCATGGACAAAACTCCGTTGTTGGAGTTTCTCAACAAGGGCGCCTATTTCTCCAGCATGACTGGCGAGAAGCTGAGCGAACACCATGTAACCAGATCCATCGACAGGGTGCTCGCGGAGCATGGAGCAACATTGGCCACCTATTCAGTCGCCCCTGTTTGGGATGATAAACTACCCGGTTACGGACTCTATATTGAAAGAGGCTCTTTAAGCGAAAACGGGCTTGCCGAGCGATGCCGGAGCCGCCTTGAGGAGCTACTTTGCGAGAGTAATGTTGAATACGCTGCCAAAAGGTCTAGCGCGCGTTTGGCTCCATTGCAATTGATCTGGATGAAGCCCGGAGCCTGGTCAGTTTGGGATAGGGAACGATTGGCCAAAACTCGTGGAGCCGCCGAGCAATACAAGCATCCTTGCTTGATTAACGCCGTCGATTTTCGGGAAACTATGGCAGGCGAAGGTCGTTTGGAGTGAGTGGGCCAGAGTGCTTTGGGGGCTTGCCCCTATGGGGCCCCTAGTTATTATTAGCTGTATTATTCTTTTAATTGGGGGGGGAATATCATGGATACAATTCTTAATTTCCTTAGTAACACTTATGTTCTTCTGGGTTTGGTTGTTGCCGCCGCAGGGCTGATTGCTGTCTACTTTTTTCGCGCTGAAAAAGACTGACTGACCCTTTGGTCCACTATCTGGCTTTGGCCCTGAAACGAACCACCACGGTTTCGCCGGGTTGTACCAATCCGGTGATTTCCCACCGCAGCTTCGAGCTTCGCACTTCGTTTTCCTGAATCAGGAAAACGGCATCCCTGCTGCAATTGGCCGAACCTTGATCAAATTCGAGGCGACCTGACAAGTTGTCAACGATAGCAACATCTGCCAAAGCCTTGCCAGTTTGATTGGTCAGCCGCAGGGTGAAGGTTACGAACTCTCCCGGAGCAGCTTCGCAACGGTCTGCCCATTTGTGCAGTATGAGGGGTTGCTCCAAAACCTTTACTTCTTCCTTGCAGTCGAGGATTGCCTCCCGTGCCATAGCGCGGGCGGTGATCACATTGGGGCCTTTTTCTACCCGCGCGACCGCCGTGACAACTTCTTCGTTTTGTAGGCCGGATAGCCTCCAACCACCCATCCTGATTGAAAGGCCTTCGCGCTGTTTTAGCCTCATGGGGCCATCCACCTCAAGCACTGTGCCTGGGTTGCGAACATCTAGGTTGGCAAAGGGGGCGATTACAACCGTTTGAGGCGTTGGGGGTTCCAGGCGTTGTGATTTGCCGGGGACTTGGCTTGCCCTTGATCCGCTGGCCCGCTCCCTGGAGCGAATGCCATCCAGCCAAAGTTCGCCGGTGGTGGCGTTGCTGGGCTGTGTGAGCCTGGCTAAATCAGGTCCGTTTTGCACCACGGTACCTCTGGTTCCAGCATCCATCACAACAGTATCTAGTCCACTGATTTGCCTCAGCCATGCGTAGCGTGGTGCGAATATGCAAACCCTGTTCGACGGGATCACCAATCGTCTTGAGCCGGGAATGGTGAATTCAGCGACAGCGTCTTCGGGATTCACTCCTTGAGCCCGGCCAGTCGAGTCAATTGCTGCCCTTTCTAGGCGGTCACCACCATCGTGGATAATTTCTTCCTCGCATTGCTTTAAACCAAAGCGTGGATCACCGGGTGCGAAAGGTTGGCAGGGGAATTGGGGGGGCAACATGGGTGATCCTGGGGGCGGATCGCCAGCGCGCCACAGGCTTCCTGGAACCACGCTATTGACAAAATCTTCGGTGCTCAACTTTCTTGAGCCTAGCCAAAGACGGGCCACTGGGCGGCCCATGTCTTTTGCGGTTAGTAAAATATCACTTCCAGGTGGGATATCGGTTTGGGGAGGAAGTAAGCCGGCGTTGGGCTCGGTTGGGGCTCGCTCGCTGTCTTCCAAATACAAAAGTTTGCTGATCAATTTGCCTTGAGAGGCCAGTTTCAGCTCCTCAGCAGAGAGCACTATGGCAGCAGGGTGATCAAATAGTTTCAGGCTGGGTGGCATGCGTACGCAGCCAAATACTTCCAGCGTGGGGTATAGGGTATCTCCCCCTCGAGGCGTGCTGGGTTCCAGCACAAACCGGTACCTGTAGCCGGGCCTCAAGCCAAGGCGGGCTTCGCCTGAAATGGGGCGTGAATCTCTGGGGGCCGTAAGAATGGAACCTTCGGGAAGGACCCATCTAACTGGCAACCAAGGGGCTGGCGCGGCAAGCTGGGCCTGTGAGGCCATCACTCGTGGACCTGCTGCGGAAGGTATTGGGCCTGGTTGGCCTGCTGGTAATGGCTGGGCGGTTAAAAAACCGCCAGCAAAACCGTTAAGAAGACAAAGCAGGGCTAATCGCTTGGCTTTAAGCATGTTTGGCCTCACAGAAAAAGCGGGCCGGGCGCATGCCAACCGGGTTCCACCCGGGGAGGCGGATTTCCCTTCTGTCACGCGCCCGATCCCGCTTGAGGACGGACTCCTGGATCCTAGGTCAGCCGTTACTTGGCGGGAGTAACAGCGGGGGGAGCGGGAGGTGCAAGGGGTTGAGCTGGAGCAGTGTCTGCAACAACGGCAGGGGCAGGTGGCAGGTTGCCACCAGGACCAACTGGGCCGGGAGCGGGGACAAGGTTTGGTATGGCGTTCATTGCTGCGCCTATCGGCCCACCAGGTCCACCTGGTCCACCCGGGCCCATGGGTCCCATTGGGCCGGGAGGAGGGGCCATTCCGCCTGGAGGAGCATCCATGGCGGGGGAGTGATTCAGCTCCAAATCAATTTTACCCAATCGAAGGATAGACAGAATGCTACCACGCTTTTGGGCTTCAAGGATTGGGTCAACACCAGGTTCCAAGCGGCTGCTCACCAGTTCGTCTGGGCCACCGGCAAGAGCCAAGTCCTGGAATTGGGGGTCTGGAAGGTAGATCACCTTCACCACGAAGTTACCTGCTGAAACCTGTTGCAGGTCTTCCTGGGTCACACTGATTGGTACAGTGCTGTGGGCCAGAAAAGTTCCTGATTTGGCGTTGGCTGGAACCACTTCGAGGGTGGGATAGAGGTCTACCTCAGGCATGTTGGGAATATCGGATACCTTGAGACGGTATACCGCACCTTGGGCAAAGTTGTAGCGCCCCGGGGTTGCGATCGACTGCTGGGTGAAGCCTGGCTTGCCATCTAACCCGGTGGCGTACCAAGAGACTTTCATACCGGGCAGTTCGTTGAAAAGTATTTGGGTTCGGCCTGCGGGCCCGCCCATACCGGGGCCGCCTCCGCCCATGGGAAGTGCGCCATTAGCGGCTACTACCCCTGGCATGCTTGGTGGCATGGGTTGAATCATCCCGCCCATGCCAGGGTGACTTGAGCCATTCACCTGACGAATGCTGCCGGGGGGTGGCAATGGGCCGCCTTTGGCCAAGTAAACATTGGATGGTGTTGGGCTGCTGGGCATTCCGGGTGCAGCGGGCACGCCGGGGGGGGAAATTCCCAATGAGGAAGGCACATGGGAGCCGGGGATCAACCCGTTGCCGCGGGGACCGCCTTGGGCCAGACTGCTGTTGGCCTGGTTAACAGCCATCTCTTGGCCGAATTTGGTTTGTTGAATTACATCCAATGGCTGGCTGGATGCAAGCATGGCCATGGCGGCTGCTTTGCCTTGAGGAGCCGTAGTGGTGTAGGGGGCAGCCACCTGAACCGGTGTTCCCCATGGCCCTTGCAAGCCTGCAACGCCTTGGGGAACCCGCACTCCTTGGTGTATGCCAGCTTGTGCAGCCATCGCGCTACTGCTGTCAAAGGCGTTGGACATGAATTTCCCACTACCAGCGGCAGGTGGAGCACCCATGGGAGCTCCAGGAGCCCCGCCTTCGGTGGAAACACACCCTGTAAGGGCTGCGGCCATCAGGCCACCCATCAAAACATAACGCTTCATGGCTAGTTGCCTCCTGGGCCCATTTACCGGCTGCGCCGGGCGACGGCCTTGTCGGAAAAATCATTTCGGCGCCCTGCCTGACGGCAGGCCCCGAGCCAAAACAAACTTCTCCATAGGCTTATCGGCCTCAGAACCATCGGGACTTTCGCCAAAGACGGCAAGATTGGCCAAATCTTCGTTTTTGGGGTAACCGCTTCAGGTGATTTTTTCGGAAAAACCAGAAATTGGCAAAATACCCCGAATGTTTGACCAGTTTTAACTTCAAACCGGAAGAATGCAGATAATCAATTGGGGCGGGTGAGGCCTCTGGTGTGCGTAGAAAAATCTGGCCATTTTTCAAATCGCTTGGCCAAGTTTTTAAGGTAATAATTGGGACGGGATGATCAGCTAACCGGTAAGTGGAACCCAGGTGCGTATTCCCTTCGCCAAAGGCCTTGGGCCAATTGATCTAGGGGTTTACCGCTTTCTACATCAATTTTTAGCGTTCGTTTTGTTCGGTGAGCTATGTTGCCAAGGTGGCAGAGCATGGTGCTGGGAACAGCTTCTTCGGGCGGGCAGGTGAGTTTGTTATTTCCCCTGATTGCGCCCAAAAAATTAGCCAAATGTACTGATTCACCAGAGGTACCTTTGCCCTTTGCGATTTCCTTGCCGTTTAAATCTTGCACCACATAGCCGGGTCCGATGATGGCCAAGCGGCCCTTGGAGCCCATGAAAAGAACATCCGGGCCATCCTTTCGCGGCTCCTTTTGGCAGCTATGCCCTTCCCAAGTGATGAGTTTCTTGCCGGGAAATTCAAATGAAACCAAATGTGTGTCTGGTGTTTCCTGATCATCGTTGAAGTAGTACCGGCCGCCTGTCGAGAGGCTCAGTTCAGGGTGAGTGACACCCATTCCCCAGCGGGCCAAGTCTAGCCAATGGACCCCGTTATTGCCCAACTCACCGTTTCCCCAATGCCAGAACCAATGCCAGTTGTAGTGTAAATAATTTGCCCGGAATGGCATATGGGGGGCCGGGCCTTGCCAAAGTGAATAATTCAGGCCTTCTGGAACTGGGCCTGGCAATTCTTTTCCAATGCTGCCCCGGTTGGCGAAGTACCAAGTTTGGGCGGCGTGAAGGTCGCCGATTTCTCCTTCGCGAAGGCGTTGCATGGCTTCCTGAATGCCAGTCCAGCTTCGCCTTTGAGTGCCAGTTTGAACCAGGCGGGAATATTTTTTTGCACCCTCGAGCACCCATTTGCCTTCCTGGGGGTTATGGCAGCAAGGCTTTTCCACATAAACATGTTTGCCGGCCGCACAGGCTAAAAGTGTTGCAGGGGCATGCCAGTGGTTGGGTGCTGTCACAATGAGCGCATCGACTGACTTATCATCCAATACGCGCTGGTAGTTTTCGCTAGTCTTGGGGGAATCGTTACCTTTGGGTAAAGCTTTGGAAACCAAATTGGCAGACTGACCCATCCGGTTTTTGTCGGGTTCAACAATCCAGGAAACACGAACACCCTCCATGGGGGCCAACGCCTTGGCCAATGCGTTTCCCCTGGTTCCCATTCCCATGACTCCTACATTGATTGTGGATGATGCGTCGAGGGATTTGGCCTTAAGTGAGGCAGTTACGGCCAAGGTTGAATTGCCAAGGAAGTACCGACGATTCATGACCAATGCTCCATGGGTAGAAGTGAGCTAAGGCAATGGGCTTAATTGGTTTGGTTGGGAGGTTCGGTGCACAAACCCGGGCCTATTAACGATGAAGTCCTGACCAAGCCGTCTTTGATGATGAACAAACCTGGATGCGCTGCTTCCCATTCACGGTTGGCCAGTGGCATGTATTGGCGAGCGTTCGCCTCCAACGCACTCACTCCCTGAATATGGCTGGCCAAACTAGCGGATTGAACCAAAGACATTCCCGGACATGTCAGGTCCTGCACACACAGGAACATGCCCCATTTGCGGGCCGCCGCAGCCATCAGCAAGGACTGTGTTTGGCCCTTGCAGGCTTTCAAGGCGGCTCCGGTGTAGCCCATTTCTCGAGCTAGCATTAGGGTTTCGAGATTCACCAGTGATTCATCAATCACCACCGGGATCAATTCGGAAACCTTGTGCATTCGGTTGGCCTTGTCGGCTTTTAAATCCCGCTTTGTGGGCTGTTCGATATAAGCAACCCTTGCGTAGGCTGCCGGCCCCCGTTCTTTTAGCTTTGCCAGAAATTCCAGCAGTGCTTCCACGGATGGGCATTTTTCGTTGAAATCCAAGGAATAGTGCCAGCTCTTTATACCCAGGGCTTTTTGTGCCTTGGCCGTAATCGATTCTACATTCAAAACCCGTTGCACATCCCAGCCAATGTCTTCGCCATTTAGCTTGATTTTCAAATGGGTGAGCCCATTAAAAGGAATCCATTCCTCCAGCGTTTCGGGAAAGCCATCCTTCACAGGTGTGCGGAGGTCAGATTTGCCCAAGGGGTCTAGGGCACCCACTAGATGATAAAGTGGCAGCGAGGGCGCAGGTTTTGTCGTGGTGTGGTTTTCAAGGCGTTCACCCTCGAACCCACCACCCAAAAATAAAGATAAATCACTTGGTAAATATTCGGGCCCGTAGCATTTCCATGTACTTTTTTCGTGGAGTTTACCGTAGGCATCGTGCAAGGCGGCATCAAAGGCACTGTTAGCTACCATGGCGGCCAAAACAGGTATTGGCTCGGGTAGCTCCAGAGTTTCGGTGGCTTTGTTTGCAATTGAGGCCAGAGATTGGTCCACCTGATGGCCAATCTCCATGGGGTGGCCCCAATCATTTTGGTTTCGCCATGTTTTAGCGCAAAGTGCCGCACAAAGGCGAAGGCCTTCGAGCGTTTGGGCATAATTCAGGGTTTTGGACGGAAACGACCAAACATTTCCAAGGGGCATTGATCCCCAACCTGTAGCGCCCTTGCCATCAGGCAATTTGGCGTGGATGCTGACAGTAAGGATAGTAGCCTTGTTAACTGCTATACCCCCGAATTTGATAGGGGTTCGGTAGTCTTGGTCTTGGGTGTTGAAATCAACGCGTTCAATACGCATGTCGTTGGTTCGCATGCGGGTTTCTCCGTAGTTTGGTTGAATCAGCCTGCAGCATACGCTCAAATTAGTTGGGATGGGAGAAGCTGTCGGGTTTAAATTCGGTTTTGGGGGAAGGTTTCATGCTGCTGCTGATTTCATTGGTTTTATTTCAGGATGTGGAAACCGCTGATTCCGTCAGTAAGGGGCGTTTGGAATTGCGGACGGGCAAGTATGAAAATGCCGCTAAAACCTTGAGAGCTGTGGCAAAAAAAATGCCTGATTCAGCCGAGGTTTTTGACATGCTGGGCACCGCGGAGTTCATGGTGGGTGAGTCTGTGGCTTCCTGCCTAGCTTTTGATCATCAAATTAAGCTTGAGCCGAAAGATGCCCCCGGCCATTGGAGGCGTGGCATTTCTCTTTACTATGCGGGTCGCTACGCGGAGGGACAAAAACAGTTTGAGGATTATCAAAGTGTGGATGGAAACGATGTGGAAAACACCGTTTGGAAGTTGATGTGCCAATCCCGCGCGCCTGGCCAATCTTTGGAAAAGGCTCAAAAGGAAATGCTGCCAATAGGCCTGGATCGCCGCATTCCCATGATGAAAGTTCTCGACCTTTATGCAGGAAAGGCCAAGCCTGCGGAGGTGGCTAAATTGGCTGAACAGACTACGGGGGCACAGGTGGATTCGGCAAACTTTTACGGCAACCTCTATTTGGGCCTATGGGAGGATTTGCTGGGCAACGCAAAACCAGCCGAGGCGTATCTGGCAAAGGCTGCAGAAGGCAAAGGCGGCAGTGAATATATGCGTGATGTGGGTAGGGTTCACTTGAAGCTGTTGAAGTCTAAGAAATTGCCTTGGCAAAAACCCTGAAATGAAGTTAATTTCCCGATAGCCCGTTCTTGTGAAGAGGCCAGCTTGCCGTTATCTTTAATGAAAGATGCACCCGTAGCTCAGGGGATAGAGCATCGGTTTCCTAAACCGAGGGTCGCAAGTTCGAATCTTGCCGGGTGTAATCAGAAAAATACCGCTTAAACACGATAAACCCTAGTGAAACTTAGGGTTTTTTCGTTTTTTTGTATTTCTACTAACAGTCAGGTACAGTCCAAAAAAGCCCCGTTTTGTTCGACGTTTAGGGTAAGTTTGGGGCAAGTAAGCCTGCCCTGTTATTAATGGGTAATCCAAGCAGGGCCGGGGTCCAATGCTCTTGTTTTCTAAAAATATAGCTCAGGCAATTGCATGATTGCCTGAGCTTGTGTTTATTAAGGGTAACGACATTTAGGTTCCTAGTTTTCCCCGTAAACACCATTCAATTAGCCGGCTGACTATTAAATTGGCCGAACCACCGAAGTGTTGCGGTAATAATCCATTAAAACTTCCGGCGATAGGACTCCACCACCAAGTCCACTCTTTTTCACCCCGCCGTAGGGAACTCCGTGGGGAAATACATTGTGGGCATTGATCCAACTGTTGCCAGCCACCATCGCCTCGGCAACCCGGGCGGCTCGGGCCGGGTCTTGGGTCCAGACGCTGTTGGCCAAACCATAGTCGGTGTCGTTGGCCATGGAGATGGCTTCTTGCTCTGTTTTGAATTTGGCCACAAAGGCCACCGGCCCAAAGATTTCTTCCCTTGCCGCAATATTGTCCAACGGGCCGGTCAACAAAGCTGGTTGAACATAATTGCCCTGCAATCCTGCAACAGTAGCCGGGCCGCCGCCAAAAATGCATTGGGCACCCGATGATTTACCTTTTTCTTGGTAACCCAAAACGCGGGCATGTTGCTTCGGGTTGACCACGGGCCCCATTTGGCTGTTCGGATCCAGAGGATGGCCAATTCTGACTTTTTTCAAGCGATCCTTGCAGACCTCGATGAATTGATCATAAATTTTTTCATGGATGAACCATCGGGTTGCGTCGCAGCATACCTGCCCGGTGTGGAATGTGATCGCACCCACAAGCTTTTCAGCAGTTCCAACGACATCGACATCTTCAAAAACCACCGCCGCGCCTTTTCCACCCAGTTCCAATTTCACAGGAACAAGGTTGCGGGCGCACGCCTCGGCTACCAACTTACCCACTTCGGGTGAACCGGTGAACGACATCCTTTTGATATTTGGGTTGCCCGCCAATGCTGCACCCGCGGTCTGTCCCAGCCCTGTCACCACATTAATAACGCCGTCGGGAATTCCTACTTCCTTTGCCAAGCGAGCCAGATATATGGCGGAAAGGGAGGTGTCTTCGGCGGGCTTGATGACAACGGTGTTACCCGAGGCTAAAGCAGGAGAAATTCCCCAGCCGATCAAAAGAAACGGGAAATTCCAAGGGAAAATAAAACCGCAAGCTCCCCATGGTTGTTTTGTGGTCCAAGCTTCATGGCCAGGGATATCCAATTTTGTGTGGGTAACGACACCATCGGCCAACTTGACGAAATAGCGAAGGGTGTCGGCAAAATTCTGCACATCCCCTTGGGCCTGTGCTTCAATCTTTCCGGCCTCAAGTGCCTCGATCTGGCCAATAACTGCTTTTTTTGATTCCACAGCGTCAGCTAATTTCAACAGCAGCGCACTACGCTCTTTTTGCGGCAAAGCGGCCCATTTGGGAAATGCATGATTAGCGATATCAACAGCCTGGGAGACTTCAGCCGCACTCATATCGGGAATGTCGGTGATCTTCTCACCCGAGCCAGGATCGATAGATGCAATCAAGGTACCAGTTGTAGTGGGGAAATGTTTACCACCAGCAAAACCTTGTATCGGGCTGGTGCCAAGGAATTGATCCACCTCGGGCAGCAATTTGAATTTGGAGACTGCACTCATTTTTCAACTCCTTCTGAAAAACAAAACGGTAAAAAGGGTGTCTCCAAAAATGGACAGACCCTGTAACCCCACCATGGAAGGCATGGTAACATTTAATTAGATTCTGCGCACTTGAGCATTTTTAGGTCTTTTCAGGTATGGGCCTTTTGAGGGCCTGACCAAAGCCTTGGCGCATAATTGACGAACGATTTTTCCTTAG
>CAIWHS010000177.1 GCA_903912515.1 uncultured Planctomycetaceae bacterium | reverse complement strand
TCCAAATAATGGCAAATTTGTCTGGAAAATGCCCCAGCAGGGGCTTCCTTTTCAGTTTAGCGTGCGAGTGACATGCACCGATTTGGCTGGCAATCAAGGCCTTGCACAAACGACGGGCCCTGTGAAAGTCGACCTGAATACTCCCAAAGCACGCATCAACAGTATTGATATCGCGCCTGTTGAAGGGCCTGTAGGCGCACCACCCGGGGTGAATTCGGGCAGCTCCGCAGCCCCCCTTTCTCCAGCCCCCCCGGCGGTTCCGGGCGGCAATGTGGCTCCCATGGTGAACCCGGCACCACCTGCGGGGAACCCAATGCCCGTTTCCATGCCCCCAGTCGGCGCTGCCCCACCGGCACCGCCAGCAAATGCACCTAGCCCCCCGCCACCCAGCCTTTCTCCAACTTCAGGGCCACCAGTTAGTAGCCCTCCAGCAGCGGGGCCCGAGGGGCCCATAGCGCCCTCAGGCGGGCTACCTTTGCCTCCACCTCCACCTCCAGCTGGAGGTGGTGGAATAGGCCTGCCTGGTGCATTGCCCGGCCCGGGCTAAACTTTTGAGCAATTCTTCGAAAACCTGCCTGCAAACTGCATCCCAATGGTTTTTCCAATACCCTGAACTGTGATTGCCACGGTGACTACCTAGACTTGGCACAGTTGGGCTTAGTTAATCGGGCAGTGCCAAGGGTTGCCTCTAACTGTGATTGCCACGGTGACTACCTAGACTTGGCACAGTTGGACTTAGTTAATCGGGCAGTGCCAAGGGTTGCCTCTTGGGGCGGGCCAAACGCACGACCACCAAAACCATGAAGTCAACGCTGGAAAAACTGTCTTTTTAGCTTTGAAACCATCGTTTTTGCTTCAATTCGGGCAACTTATTACCCTGAAAACAGGACGAACCTGCCCGGCTGCATTATGCTGCGGTAGTGACCGAGGGTTGATGCTTTGGAAAGCCGTGATAGCAAAAAACAGGCGAATTCTTCGGTAATGGACCTTTTGGACAATGGCCTGACAGGCCCTGCCAGGCCTTTTTACATCGTGGCGGGAAAGGACGACTTTCTTCGGCGGCATGCCTGCAGGATGGTGCGAGAATTGGTTCATGGCAAACCCGATTCCTCGGGAGAAACTCACGGCACAGTGGTTCGGGTGGACGGAGACAGCATTGACCTTGCAACTTTTCTCGACGAATTGGGGACTGCATCCCTTTTCGGCGGGCGAACGCTTATGCGTGTTGATGAGGCGGATGATTTCATTTCGGAACACAGGCAGTCTTTGGAAAAGCATTTGGCCAAACCTGCGTGGGCTGGTGTGGCATTGCTGGTGGTAGACAGTTGGCCGGCAAACACACGCTTAGCCAAAATGACACCCCCTGAATCGCTTTTACGCTGTGAGCTGGGCGACAAATTCAACGCCGCCGCGTGGGCCCGTGGTTGGTGCAAACTGAACCACCAAGTTGAAATGGCCCCTGATGCGGCCCGCACTCTGGAAGAACTGGTGGGCAAAGACTTGGGCAGGCTGGATCAGGAAATCGCCAAACTTGCATGCTCATTGCCCGAGGGGAGCAAAACTATTGACTCCCAGCTTGTGGACAAGCTTGTGGCAAGTGGCACGCAGGAAGTGGTTTGGAAAATCTTCAACGCGATCACTGCTGGCAAGCCGGGACAAGCTCTTTCTATTCTGGACGATCAATATCTTTCTGGCAACGCCGTGGAAAGCAGCATGAAGTTACAGGGGGCCGTTGCATTCCATTTGCGCAAAATTGCCCGGGCCGCACGACGAGCAAAATCAGGTGCGCCCGGCGGGCTTGCGGGGGCAATGACCGAAGCGGGCATAAGGCCTGGTTTTTTTCAAAAAGACGCAGAAAGCATGATGCGCCATTTGGGATCACGCCGGCTTTTCCGCTTGATGGAAGACTTGATCACCACCGATCTGTCATTGAAGGGTGGTAGCAAATTACCCCAGAGAACCATTCTGGAAAGGCTGATTTTGAAACTGGCCATGCCTGATGGCCGCGCCAATCGCGGAGGCTAGGGACTTTTGACTTATCACGACAAAGGCCAACCATTTCTCGCATTCACCATGGGGGATGTTGCTGGTATTGGCCCGGAAATTATCGCGCGGGGCTGGGCCGATTTGTGCAAACTGTGCAAGCCGGTTGTGGTTGGCGATGCAGCGGTGATGCAACGGGCATTGGATCTGATTGGCAGCAAAGTCAGGCTCCAAGTTGTGGATAATTCTGACCAGGTTAAGGGAAAATCGGCAAACTTGGACCTTGTTCAGATTGGCAGCGCGGATATCGCTGGGGTTTTGCCTGGCACTATTGATGCCCGCGCCGGGCGTGGTGCCCATGACTTTTTGGTTTGGGCGATAGACGAGGCCATGGCTAGGCGTATTGACGGTATCGTCACCGCACCGCTCCATAAGGAGAGCCTTGCCGCGGCGGGTGTCAAGCATCCGGGGCACACGGAAATATTGGCCGAGCGCACCGGCACCAGCGAATTCGCAATGGTGCTGGCTATTGAAGGTTTGGCGGTGATCCATCAAACCTTGCACATGGCCCTGCGTGATGTCTTCAATCACCTTAGCCCCCAATCGATTGGCGAAAAGGCGCTGCTTTTACATGATCTTTTGAAAAGGCTTGGGGTAAAAACTCCCCGATTGGGCTTGGCGGCCCTGAATCCCCATGCTGGGGAGCATGGATTATTTGGAGACGAGGAAGAAACCATCCTGCGGCCTTTGGTTGAGAAATTGCGCAATCAAGGGTTCGAAATCCAAGGCCCAATTCCTGCTGACACGCTTTTTCAACGAGCGGTTGCTGGCGAGTTTGACGGAGTGGTGGCTCTTTACCACGATCAGGGGCATATCGCACTAAAACTGGCTGGCAGGGGGCGGGCGGTCAATATTTCCGCCGGGTTACCGATAATTCGCACATCAGTCGCCCATGGAACAGCGTTTGATATTGCCTGGAAAGGAAAAGCCGATGCGGACAGTTTGCTAACCGCCACGCGTTATGCCGCTAATTTGGCAAAAAGTCGCAATTTTGTTTGCTGAATCTGGAGTTTTGTCATCTTTCCAGCAAATTTCAGCCCCTGAGAGGTGCCACAACAAAAAGGTTGATCAAGTTGATAAACTTGTTGAAATAGTCTTTCTAACCGCCGCTGGCGGACTGATTCAGTTGACGCGAACGACCCGTTCAGGCGGGTTCAGGCTAACCAAACGGGGAAACGAAGCATGAGCACCTCAACTGCCGGTCGTGGCAAAATTTATGACAGCATCACAGAATGTGTGGGCAATACCCCTCTGATCAAGCTGAGGCGGGTAACAGATGGTGCCAAGGCGATTGTTTTGGGGAAGCTGGAAAACTTCAACCCGCTGTGGTCAGTGAAAGACCGCATCGGCGTGGCCATGATCGAGGATGGCGAAAAGAGCGGCAAAATCAAACCCGGAACGGTCATCATTGAGCCGACCAGCGGCAATACCGGAATTGGGTTGGCGTTCACCTGTGCCGCCAAAGGTTACAAGCTGCTTGTCACCATGCCAGAGACCATGAGCCTTGAGCGCAGGCGCTTGCTGAAGGCATTTGGTGCTGAAATTGTACTTACGCCTGGGGATCAGGGAATGCGTGGGGCGGTAAGCAAGGCGGAAGAGCTGGTAAGGGAGCATCCCAACGCCTACATGCCCATGCAGTTCAACAACCCGTCAAATCCTGAAATTCACCGCAAAACGACCGCAGAGGAGATTTGGCGAGACACTCAGGGCAATGTGGACATTTTTGTGGCTGGTGTTGGTACGGGTGGAACCATCACCGGGGTTGGCGAAGTTTTGAAAGCCCGTAACCCGAATGTGAAAATTGTCGCTGTGGAACCTGCCACCAGCCCAATTATCTCCCAAAAAATGGCCGGGCAGGAAATGAAACCCGGCAGGCACAAAATTCAAGGAATTGGTGCCGGATTCATTCCGGGAATCTTGAATATCGACATCCTTGACGAGGTGATACTGGTTCAAGATGACGATGCATTCGCAGTTGCGCGTCGTTTGGCCAAAGAAGAGGGGATGCTTTGCGGCATTTCTTGTGGTGCGGCAGCCCATGCTGCCTTGATACTGGCTCACCGGCCTGAGAACGCGGGTAAGAACATCG
>CAIWHS010000176.1 GCA_903912515.1 uncultured Planctomycetaceae bacterium | reverse complement strand
CTTGTTATTTTTGGCGTACTTGGTTGGATCGTTCATTTGCGCCTGAATGAATGCCTGCTGCCTTTCGTGGCATTTGTTGCACTTGCCGCAATGGTGGCCCGAAACCGGCCTAATGCAGGAAAAGGTCAACTCTAGTGGCATCCCCCTACCCCGCACCATTACTTGAGCCTTATGTAAGTTGCGAAAAGGCAACAAGACCTTCAACTGCCCACTAACAGCCCGATTGACCAAAGCGGCCATCGATTCAAAAAAAGCCGGGGTTGCATCAGGGAAAGGATTTCCTGCCAAAGGTGCCAAAGCGATTTCTCGCACATCATGCATATGGCTATAAATCATTGATTTGCAAAGCAATAGAAGGTTGCGTCCTGGAAGGTAGACTGCATCATCCGGACTTTGGTCATCAGGAACAGCCTTGGCACCAGTACTCCAGTGGTCGCCATAAATATCCCTGGTTGGCTGGTCCAAAATTACTATTGGCAAGGAGTTGGGGGAATTAATCTCGTTCAAAAAACCACGACAATACCCTAATTCCACTTCCTCCCAATTTAGGCCGGATCGAATATAAATTGGCAAAACCGGCCTTCTCTTAGCCTCTTCCCCTAAAAGTATGGCACTATCCAACCCACCACTTAGAAGCACCGCTAGGGTGTTTTCAGGGTATTTGGCAACCACTTCACTTTGGTTAATTTCTTGCTGATATTGCTTCATGTCATCATGTTAGGTGGTATAGAGCTCACTATGGCACCAAAACCCAGCAAGCCCTCAGCCGGGCAAATGGGGTGTTTTGGCCACCAAATTGCTTATACTTTAATTGTAGGACCAAATGCCGGTTTGGATGCCGGTGCGTCTTGAATTGAAACTTTTGCGTTACAGGCGGGCAGACTAGCTATGAAGGACCTGACTGGCCTTGGTCCCTGGGTTCGGGCTAACGCCTCCCTTCAGGGGATGCTTCTTCAGGGAATGAGTGGAACTGCTGAGTTTTTGGCGGAACCCACCAGCTTGGATGAATTAGCTCGGCTGGTCCGGGCCTGCACCCATTCGGGGCAGACCATGCGGGTGTTGGGTGAAGCCAACAATGTGCTGGTTGGTCCGGAAACTATTCCAGGTGTTGTACTGCGTCTGACTGCCAAGCCTTTTCGTGAGGTGACCGTACGGGGCAATACGGTCCGGGCAGGTGGCGGAGCTTCAGTGGACAGCGTGGTTGCCGCCGCATGCAATGTCGGGCTCTCCGGTTTGGAAACCCTGGTTGGCATTCCGGGCTCCGTTGGTGGTGCTTTGCGTCTCAATGCCCACGACGAGGCCGGTGATATTGGTGACCATATTAGCCGGGTGGAGGTTGTTACTAATGATGGCCAGATTATCACCCGCGAACGGGATGAGTTGAAATTTGAAAGCCAAGGTAACAACTTAGACGACGCTGTGATTGCGGTTGCTGAATTTGAATTAGAGCCCGAAGCCGAAGATGGAATTCTGCGTCGCATGAAACGCGCATGGATTAAGCGAAAAGTAAGCCAGCCACTCCGCTCCGGGGCCATGGGGCCCGTCTTCCAAGAACCAACCGGAATGAACGCAGGTGAGTTGATCACCAAAGCCGGGCTTTCCCGTCATCGCATTGGCTGCGCCGAGGTGAGCCACCGTGATGGCAACTATATTTTGGTGCGCGCTCCTGCTGGCGCTGATGATATTTTGCGGTTACTACAACTGATTCAACAACGAGTGCGCGAGCGTTTCCATGTCGACCTCGAGCGGAAAATCGCCATTTGGTGACGGCAAACGCCGCCCGCGCAAAAAGTCTGCCTCCCCCGAAGCCAAAAATCTTGATGAGGAGGGGCTGGTTGTATCACCGTCGGCGGAAGTGCCCGCCAAAGGCTTGAAAACTCCCGCCCCTGCCAAATCGGCCCGAAAGTCGAAAGAGACCGCACCATCTAGCAAATTCTTGCCCTCCCGAGGGTTGGCCTTAGGGGGCTGGATGGCCGGTTTGGCCCTTTTGGCTTTGGGATTGGTAAGTCTTTGGTGGATCAATCGGGAGCTTGGCCGGGACCCAAAAATTCTGAGTTCGGCATCGGTTCTTTTTTCCTCAATCTCATGCCCCACTCCCCAAGCAATGGGCCGGGATGCTTTTCTCGAAGAGGTCCGATACATCGGCCATGTGGATCAGGAACTGAATCTACTGGACCCCAGCCTGCCTTCCATTCTTGCAGCCGCTTTTCGCTCACATCCTTGGGTGGCTGAGGTTGAGCGGGTTGAAATTTTCCCAGGCACCACCAGACTTGGCCAACCTAAGGCTGGCAAAGTGGAGGTGAAACTCCGTTTTCGCCAGCCCGTTTTGCGTGTACCTTTGGAAGGTGAAACCTTGCCCGGCGAACCGGCTGAGCGTGAGGTCGACCCATTGGGAACATTGCTACCGGCCAGACCCGCATTCAGTGGTGTTCCAACCTTGGCAACACGCCGGCAGGGCCTTCCTCCCACACCGGGAAATATGTGGAATGACACAATTGTCCAAGGCGGAGCCAAGGTGGCTGGGGAGCTAGCCAAAGCTGGGATTCTTGAGAGGGTGAAAGGGTTGCGAAGCGTTGGGGCAGGTTGGGAGCTTGAGACCGCAAAAGGCCCTGTTTTTTGGGGGAGAACCCCCGGTTTTGAAACCGCTGGCGAACCCCCGGTTGCCGAAAAATGCCGCAAGCTGGGCCAATGGCTTTCGGCACCTGTTGATACATCGTCACCTGATCTATCAAAAGCCGTTTAGGCAGTTACTCATTTGACAATCCAAGGCCACTTTCCGGTGCTTCTATTAATATGCGCGACCAGGTTTCCATTCTGGGCAGCAACGCCTTCAAGGATTCGGCTGAGGCATGGGCACCTTCGAGGAGGGCATCTTCCGCAGCCTTCACATCGTGGGAAACCGTCACCAAATGAACGAAACCCAAATGAACCCGCCCCACAGCATTGGAATTGTCACGCAACAAACCGACAAATGACTCTTCAAACGAATTAAGGCCCAGCTCCTCATGCATTTCACGCTTCATACCTGCCCGATAGGCAGCCAGTGGCTGTTCCAAGGGCCCATCAACCGGTTCAACATGACCGCCTACCCCGCATGACCACAAGGCGTGCAATCGGTTCTCAGACCCGGCCTTGCCCCGACGGTAACGAAACCACCCGGAGGGGGAACGGACAACAATATATGGGATTACCTGTTGCCAGGATTCGTCCTCCTCAGCCAAATGTCGTGGATAGAACCGAACCCCCTCCACCCCCAACAATTCTCTCAAGGGCGGCAATCGAGCGGCAGGCACAAAACCAGGCCCCTGAATCCACTGATCTGCCGCCAAGGTAGGTAAAACTAAAACCGGAGGCTTACTCAAGGTGATGGCTCCATATCCATAAAGGGTGCAGGCTTTTCGCCCTGAATCGGGGCACGCTGGTTCACCGGGCCCTTCAAGGCCGCTGGCCGCCAACCAAAAGCCGCCGCAAACAATTGCCCCAACACTAAAACCACGATCATCACCATTCCCAATCGCAACATTGCATCGCGCGAGGCTCTTCCCAGCAAGTTGGAAACGGCTAGATCATTGCCAAGACTTATCGCTTCATGCAGCGCGCTTTCATATTTACCTACAGGGTAATCGGCTATTCCTTGCCAGTGCCAAAGGCTTGAATCGGTGGGTATTGAATCGGCGGGGCCGACGCGAATATCCCATGTTTGAGTGTCTCGCGGCCACCAACTAGTCAACGCTAACTCAGCACGTCGCGTGTGGGGCACAAAAGGCAGCAAATTCATTATTTGGCCAGTTTCAGGTTTTGGGGAAGCCACTACCACCCTCGCCTGGTCCACCATGGCTTGGGCCCCACCCAGCAAGGATGCCAAATCTTGGTTTGCCAATATTTGGCCAAGTTCTTTGGCACTGGTCACTGGCGGGTTTATTTTCAAATTCAAATCCGTTTTAGCAAACGCCAGCTCGCCGCTTATCAAAAGAGTTTTCAGCCCCTCCAACCAACCCGGGGCAAACGAACCCGCGTCAAGAAATTGCCGTTGCGTGGGAACAAAAAGGTAACACTTGACCTCATTTCCCTCGCATGCTAGTAGCCCCATCACAACCCTTTTGCCAACCGGTCGAATGAACCATGCATCACCCTCAGGAAACGGGGCCTGGAAATCAGCTGCATTAGGCAGCCAAGATGGCCGATTTGCCAACCATGAGTTTGGAAAACCAAGGGAATAACCGGCAAACTGCTCCCGCGTTGAATGCCAAATTGCCCAGGGCACAGGCCCAGTTTGTATGGTGTTGGATTGGATCAAAACCTGCTATCTCCAGACAGGTTGGATAAATCGCCTTGCCTAGGCCAGCGCATCCACCCAAACTTACAACTTAGGGCACTTTTCAAACATCACCTACCATGCTTTATACAAACCCCCAAACCCGAAACGGTACCAAAAAAGTACCACCCACGATCGAAAGGCTCGATTGGCTGGTTCGCCTTTTGCTATTCTTGGCCCTAACTTTTTTGATTATTCGCGGCCATGGTTGCCACCCCGGAGGTCACGAGGACGAAATCGACGAAGAATTGGTGCATAAAAAATTTCCCCCAAACTAGGAGGCAGCCTCTCGTACCAATTCTCAAATCCGATTTCAAACCTGACAAACAATAAGAGCCGGGTCTCCCCGGCTCTTATCAGAAAAACAATCATTTTTCATTTATTTCACATCAGGCACTTCCATCGGCAAAGGCCTTGGAAACAAATCCAGAGGCCCCAGGTTCATTTTGGACAGGTTTGCAATAACCTGCTGCATTTTTGGATCATTTTCCGAGTCAAAAGCACCAATGGTCACCATGCTACTGGTACGAGTATGCAAGGTATAAGCGTCGAACTCCACTTTTTTCAACACCCTGCAAGTTTCCCTAGCTTGAAGTGCGCATGCGTTAAGAGTGTCGCTTCCCTTACCAAGCCCTATTTTCTCAAGAAAAGTTCCCGATGTTTGCGCTCCAGAAGTGGGCTGCACCAAAGTGGCTCCACGATATTCCTTCACAACCAAAGTCCATTTTTTACCGCAACGAAAAAGGCTGGTGGCATCGCCTGAATTCAGGCTCTTTAGTGAAGGGTCAAACTTGGGTGGAGGAGGAATATTGGAAGGAATGGTAGGGTTGCGGGTTACAAAGCTGCGGGTGAAAGGATTGACCATTT
>CAIWHS010000175.1 GCA_903912515.1 uncultured Planctomycetaceae bacterium | reverse complement strand
TGTTCCCCCAAACGGTCGGCGATCATGTCGAAAATTTTGCTGGATTTGTCATAGGCTAGGCCAAAGAGTTTGGCCAGATTCCCGTATTGTTCCATGCTTTGTTGTACCGGACCGTCGCCGCCTGATTTGGCCAGCGTGTGCCAGCCCTTGGCGCGGTAAGAAGCGCGGGGGATATTTGGCATCCAGCCAAGACCTGTGGGCAATTGCAACATGCCGTGCTCGCGTCCATGGATGCTGTCGAGCAGCCTGTGGCTCAGGGCGGTGGCCAAACCTTCGTCAACAAATGGCTCGCGAAAGCCATCGGTTCCCACAGCGTTATACCACCACTGGTGGCAGGTCTCGTGCAGAATGAGGTATTCGACAAAACCGCCAGCCAATTCGGGCAGGGTGAACACCCTTTGGTCGATGAAAACCATCGAGCCAGCCTCGTTACCGTTCCAGCCGAAATACGATTCGGCCAAGGTGAACTCGTCCCACGGATAGGCACCAAGCCAGCGGGAATAGCTGGAAATGGCGGTGACCGCATGTTCCAGCATGCGGCGGCCCATGGGTTCGTGGCCGGGCAAGACTGCCAACCGCACTTTCACCGGGGGCAGGTTCTCACCGCGTTCAGCGGTGGTTTCCAAAATGCGAAATCGAGGGCTGGTGGCCAATGAAAAATCACGGGGCCCATTGGCCCTAACCTGTATTTGTTTCCATCCTGGATGGGCAGGGTTGATGGCTGCGTCGGATTGGGTTCCGGTGCAGGCCAGCTCCCAGCCCTCTGGCAAGGTGATGGAGGCGTTGTAAATGCCAGACTCATTGCAAAACGGCTGGTGCCAGGGCAAAAATGGGGTGGGTTGCCAGCCATGGACGGCATGGAAATAAGCTGGCACCGGCAGCCACTGCATCAGGTAAACAACCTCTTTCCATTGGCCCCACCGACCTTGCTTGGCATCGAGGCGCAGAGTGAATTCCAATTCAAGATTAACCGTTTCACCGGGGGCCACAGGGTGTAGCAGGTCGATGACCAGGTCAGTTGTTGTGGACCCGGCGAAGTGGTGTGGCAGGTCGGTGAACTTGTTGGCTTCTTGGGGGGCTTTCTGGATGTCCATTAAGCGCAAGCTATGCAAGCTGAGGGCACTGCTTTTAACACCCAGCGCGTCGGCCGGGTTCATGCGCAAGATTTCCAAGGTTTTTGCCATGGCACCGACCTGCTTTTCGGGCAGGACGAAATTGGCATGGGCATTGAAGATGAGTTGGTTGACAGGTGCGCCACCTGGGTGAATCCATGCGACTTTTTCACGCACTTTTACTGAACCACTAGCTGGGTTAATATGGATATCGAGGTCAAATTTAGGTAAAGAAGCGGTGGGTGAGGTTGAGTTGTGCGCCTGTTCCGGGGCGATGGCCTTGGGTTTGCCCAATGTTTGGGGTGTCTTTTGAGTGCCGGGAATTTGGTTGGGAAATAAACTGGGAGGAACTGGTTGGGACGGATTTTCCCCGGGGTTGCCCGTTTGCAAGGGGGCAAGGGTTAAAAGGGGCAACATTCCAAGCACCAACCAACTCAAGGGGCGAAATTCCTCCTCAGCCGAATACAAGTCGGGTTCCGGGGCGGGTGTTTAGCCAATCCAAACCCATGGTGTCAACTGTCAACTGTTTGAATGTGCAGGTAAGATTGGGACTATGAAACGAATTACTCTATTCTCGTTTTGGGTATTTTTTTTGGCGGCAAAGCATTGCCAGGGCGGAGTTTATGGTTCGCTGGAAAAAGGGCTGAAGGGGCCAGAATCGTTTTCAGGCTTTCGGCTTTCTTTGGGTGAGTTAAGGGGCACAGAAGCCGACGACAAAACCATTCCGGTGGAGCCGGGCTCTTTGCGGGCAGATTATTTGGCCCTGCGGGAAAGGCTGGAAAAATTGCCCGCCCCAACGCCTGGGGAACAAATGGAACTGGCGGTGGCAAGAATGCGATTAGGCCAACCGGATGCGGCTATGGCTCAATTAGAGCGTTTAGTTGATCGGGAAGAATTGCCAGATCAGGATCGTTTTTTGGGGATGCTGAATTTGGCCGCATGTTATGCGGCGCAAGCCACCAGGCAAGGGGATGTGGCCTTCTTGTTAAGGGCTGTGACCACCCAAAGGCGGGCACTGGATGCTTGGCCCACAAACTTGGAAAAGGCACCAAAAGGCTGGGATTTTGGAGTTTGGAGGGCCTTACTTGGTGCCGAGGAAGCACAGTACCGCCTGTGGCGTTCCCGTTTGCGGGAAGGGGCAAATACATTTGCCACGCTGAAGCTTGAGGATTTACGCGGGGGCCCAGTCCCGGGTTTCGGCAAAGAATATTCAGCCGGTCCTGCTTCGCCTATTTTTTGGCGTGAGGCGGTTGATGATTTGGCCCTGGTTCAGCAAATGGTTCTATGGAACCCAACAGACAACCGGCTTTATTGGCTTTATGGGGAATGGCTTAATGCCCGTGGGGAAGTGGCATCAGCCAGAGTTGTGCTTGAGGAGTTGGTAGATGCCAGGCGATTGCGGAATTTTCCGGACCTAGTGAGCCATTGGCAAATATTAAGGGCTGCAGCCGATGCAATGCAAGGCGCGCCCAAGGACCAACCTGCCCAATCCGATGCCACCGCGCTTTCCGGGGCGGAAGCCGAGAAAGCGCCTGCCGGATTGGAACTGCCCAACTGGCGTACCTTGTTAGTGGGCTTGTGTTTGGGTGTGGTGGTGTTGTTGTTGGCGCAAATGCAATGGCGTAGCCTGAACCGCCGCCGTTAGTGGCGTCTTGACCTGATTGGAAGAGAGTGACCTCGCATGTGGATCGGCGTGGAAATAGGCGGCACGAAACTGCAGGTGGCCGTGGCCAATGGCGCTGGGGAAATCCGCGAGATTTGGCGTGCCACTGTGGACACGGGGCGCGGCGGAGAAGGTATCCGCCATTGTTTGGCTGAGGAGATACCACTTTTGGCGGCTAGGTTCTCGGGGGACCTTGGGCCCTTGAAGGGGATTGGCGTCGGCTATGGCGGGCCGGTCGATTCGGCCACAGGCACTACCATTTGTTCTCACCAGATCGAAGGTTGGGAAAATGTTCCCCTGGCAAGATTTTTGGCTGATGTGACCAAGGTGCCTTGTGTGGTGGGTAATGATGCCGATGTGGCTGGACTGGGTGAGGCCGAGCGCGGGGCCGGGCGTGGCGTGCGACCGATGTTCTACACCACTGTGGGATCGGGAATTGGTGGTGGACTCATTTTGGAAGGTGTTGGGATTCATCCGGGGGCGGGGCTGGGCAGTGCGGAAGTGGGGCACTTGCGGGTATCTAAGGGTGGACCCGTTATTGAAGAGATTGGATCAGGGTGGGGCATGCAAAGGCAGGCCCGCAAGGCGCTAAAGAAAGGGGAGACCTCCGTTCTTTCCCAATTGAAAGCGGAAGAAGTTACGGTGCCCGCCATTGCCAAAGCTGCCCAAGCTGGCGATCCGTTGGCCAGGAAGGTGTTGCAGGAAGGCATCGACGCGCTGGGTTTTGGCTTGGCCCAAGTAATGGCGATTGCCTGCCCCAAGCGGTTGGTGGTGGGGGGCGGGGTGTCCCTGCTGGGGGAGGAAACCTACCTGGCACCCCTGCGAGAATCCGTTCGCCGCCAAACTTTCGCTCCTTACGCCAACCTGGTGGATCTGGTGGGGGCCGAATTGGGTGAGGAGGTGGTCCTACACGGAGCCATTGCCCTAGCGATGCTAGGGCGGTTTCAGGCAGGTTGAGATGCTTTGACCTTTGCTAGGAAAGCGATTAGATTTTTTTTGCGTTTTAAGCCATTTAATCT
>CAIWHS010000174.1 GCA_903912515.1 uncultured Planctomycetaceae bacterium | reverse complement strand
GAACCTGCTTGCGGCAAGCTCGTCTTCCTGCCACGGTGCAGGGAACCCGAACGGCTTGAGGGCCAAGCTGCCGGCTTTGATAGCGGCGGGACCGCTGGTTGTGGATTGGAGCTCCTGGTTGAAAACCTCGAACTGGCTGCCCTGCACCTGGGCGGAGGTGATCGATTGGCATTGGCGCAGTTGCCAGGAGTGAATGCCCGTCTCCTCGACGGTGCCACTGGTTTGCCGCTGGTAGGGGATGGGCCCGAGATCCGGCGCGTTGATGGTTGTGTTGTCGATCAGGTTAATACAGTGGTTGCCTGAGCCGTGAATCCAATAGTAGGTCACCCCGGATTCCGAACAGAGCCGCCGCAGGAACTTCAAGTCAGTTTCCCGGTACTGGGTGCAGTACACCCGGCTAGGCAGCGGCGATATGAACTGCTGGGTGGTCCAACCGGCTGGTGTATTCAAAGGGGCCAGCAGCTCGGCAAAGATTTGGTTTGCTGACTGGTTCTGGAAAACCCTGGACCGTTTCACCAAACCAAGCTGGGTAATCCGGGGCCTGAGCACCATGACGTAGTGGTCGAAAACGCCGTCGCTGTCATCCTGCCAGAATTCCCAGATCATGCCGTGGTAGGTGCGGCTTGCGCCACCCGGCAGCGACACCACCGCGTAGGCGAATTGGCCGACCAACTGGGAAAAATCAATCGCGGTGCCCAGTGCCGCGACAAGGTTCACCGTGAACTCGAAAGTATCCCCCATGGCCTCCCGGCCCACCAGCCGGGTGGCAAGCAGGGTACTATCTGGCAGCGGCGTGAACACCTGCAGGGGGGAGTTGGCTTGGGAAAATTCTGTCACGGGCCGGAACCTCAGCGGATTTCCGTCTACTGTAACAGTTTCAAACCTTGGCATTGAAATAATCGCCCGACCCGGTTCCAGTTCAGCGATGCCATCTCTGATTGCATTGTCGCTAGGGACCGCATCTGGAAGGCTTTGAATTGGCGTCTGTGCTTTTGGCTTTCCATGTATTCAGGTGATAAGCGAATGAAGCCACGAAGGTGAAATTAGCGAATCTTTTTAACATAAAAAACCTAATCTCAAGTAATCTGAGAAGGTTGAATTCTTGGAAATTTTTTAGCTATCCGTTTTTTTTGGGTTCCTTTTCAGGTTGCTTTTCCTTGACTAATTGCCCCCCCTAATCACTACTATTTTTATTCAATGCTGCCGCTGCAAGGCGCATGAAAGCACGATGAAACAAGGTTCTTGAGGAAATGCTGGCCTTTTGTTGTTGTCCCTGTGCTCAGCAGGGTGATTTTTCGGATATTCTTGAATTTTTTTAAATCCGTGGGGCACCCATCCGTGCAACCAGCACCCTGCAAAGCCTGGACTTCCAAATCACCAAACTGGAAACTGGCTGATTATGGTGGCCCCCGTTCATCTAAGCTAATCGTTCAGCTTGGAGGGTAATCCGAATCTTGGTCCTGGGAATCTTCTTCCTCGGGAATGGGGGGAGGCGTGGCAAGGGGACCCCAGTTTTCCCAGATGTTGCCAGAAGTGCGCGGGCCCGTCGGTTTTTTGGCTGCAGCGGGTGGCACAATCCACTCGCGCAGGATTTTGCCAGGAGAAAGTTCTAGCGTTGTGCTTTTTCCCCCCTGCCGCACCCTGGGCCGGGGCACCTCTCGTTTTGGTTTCTTGGCGGCTTCGACAGCCTTGGCTTTGGCTTCCTCAATTTTAACGCCGATATCAGCCTTGAGGGTTTTCAACTGGCCCAGCAGGGCATCTTTTTTGGTCGTGGCCTCCCCGTACTTGGCGATGACGCCTGCGTATCGGGCCTCCGCGCTAGCCTTCCATAGGGGGGCTTCCACTTCCAAGCTGGCTTGCTTCGATTCCATCTCGCCCAGAAGGCCCGAGAACATGTCCCGTACCGCCGGATCGTTGATCTTCCCAATGGCCTCGGTCAGGTGCCCCTTGACTTGGTTCACCACATTCAGGAAGGGAGCAAAATCAACATTCTTTAAGGGAGGAAAATCCATCGTGATTCCTGCTTTCCTATTGGTCCGGAGCTGGCCGACGGCACGCGTCTGGCAGTTCTATGTTTGCATTGTCGCCAACCTACTCGACCATGGTGATCGCCGAATCGATGGATAGCATGGCGTCAATGGCCTGGGTGAGCATGGGGCTGTTCAACTCGGCGGTGCCCTCAAACTCGGCGGTGCTGGTGGGTGCCTCGGCCGTTATCCCGGCCACCCCTACATTCAGTTCCACCTCGCCGGCGGTGAAATTATGCCCCTCGGCGGAGACCTCTCGGCTGACTTCACCCACTTCCTCGGTGATGCCCCCGGAACTGAGCAGCAGATTGGTGTCATCGCAGTTGATTTCAACCGAAGGGGCGGTGGTGACAATCCCGTCAGCCGTCATGGCCATGATGGTTTCCCCCACCTGGAAGGTGATGGAATCGGAGGTGATGGTGATGGTGGGCCCAACTTCTGGCACGCCCATGCTGATCACCATCTCGCCCTTGTTGATCTGGATGGCCCCAATCATGCCAGGCATGCCATACGCCATCATCATGCCGGCTGGGGTGACGGTGAGGGCGGAGACCACATCCTCCGCTGTTGCCTGAACTAATATGGCCCCCTCAGCCCCAGTGGTGCCCAGGACGATTCCCCCACCATTTGCGCTTTCGTTTAGACTGAGAAATGCAGAGTTCGAATTGAGATCAATTGAGGATGATTGAAGATTTATTGCACCGAGGGCGGCCTCGGTCT
>CAIWHS010000173.1 GCA_903912515.1 uncultured Planctomycetaceae bacterium | reverse complement strand
GGTTTAAGCGAGGCGCAAGATGTCGGGTGGTGGGGCGGTCAGTTCCATGGATTTATTTGAGGCCGGGTGCGTGAAGGTAATGCGTTGTGCGTGCAGCCAATAACCTGGATCGCCGGGTAGCCCGGGGTGATCTGTTTTTGGTAGGCCCCCGGGGGCATAGAGCGGGTCGCCTTCGAGGGGGTGGCCGATACTGGCCAAGTGGATGCGAATTTGGTGAGGCCGGCCGGTGTGTAGGTCGACCTCGAACACGGTGGTGTTTGACCGCTTTTGCACAACCCTTGCCACGCTGCGGGCTGATTTGCCTTGAGGGTTGGCGGCGAACACCTTACCCAGCCGGGGGTGATCACATTCGCCTATGGGGGTTTGGATGTCGTAGGTGTTTTTGGTGGGCACGCCAGAGGCGAGTGCCAAATACTGTTTTTGACTCAGTGGCCACGATTTAAGCATGAACGAGGCGGTTGCGCTGTCGAGCGCGAACAGTACCACCCCTGAAGTGGCCCGACCCAAACGGTGAAGCGGGCAGGCTTGGGGGAATTGTTTCCTCACCAGGTTGAGAAGGGTGTTTTGGTAGAACCCGCCACCCGGGAGGGTGGGCAGGCCACTTGGCTTGTCCACGGCCAGAAGGTGTTCATCGCTGTGCAGCAAGGTGAAGGTTTGCGGGGTTTCGGCCTCCACCCAGCCGGGGCGATTCCAGATTAGGATATTTCCGGGTTTTAAAATTTCTTTGCCAGTGGCGGGGATGTTGTCCAGCAACACTTCGCCTGCATTGAGGCGATGTTGCCATTGAGCAGGGCTGGAGTGGTTGAAAACCCTGGCCAGGTGAAGAAGGGTTGATTCACCCCGGGCATCTGGCCCCAGATTGAGACGGTAACTGTAGCCTTGGTTTGTCTCAGATATTGGGGCCGGATGGGGCTGCTTGGGCGGTTGATTCACTTGGCGGCGAATTTGTACAGGTGTTCGTCGGTGCGAAGGTACATGGTGGTATCTTCAAAGGCTGGGGATGCCAGGGTACGGCCGGGAACCTTGTTTTTGCCGACAATCTGGAACGATTTGCCAGGCTTGACCCAACTGGCGCCACCGTCTTCATTGAGGAACAGGATGTTGCCGTTCACCAGCAGGGGCGAGGCGGAATAGTTGCCGTCTATCCGTTCCATCCAGTGTCGCTCGCCGGTTTTCACATCGACACACGAGGCGATTCCTTTGTCGGAGATGAAGTAAAGCTCGTCGCCCACCAGCAGGGGCGAGGGTGTGCTGGGGGCACCTTTTTTCAATCGCCAGGCGATATGGGAGTCGGTCACATCGCCTTTGCCACCCAGTTTTACGGCGATCAGTTCGGGGTTGTCGTAGTCGTGGTTGTAGATGACCAGGCCGTGCGAGATGGTGGGCTGTGGCACCACCGACCAGCCTGGTGCCAGCACTTTCCATAGCTCTTTGCCGGTGGCCAAATCGTAGGCTGCGAAGTGGTCTGGCCCGGGTGCCATGACCTGTGCTTGGCCATCGACCACTGCCACAGTGGGGGTGACAAACGAGTGGCTGATTTTTGCGGCGACGGAGCGCAGGGTTTTCCATGCCACTTTGCCGGTGGCGGCGTCGAGTGCGGCGACAAACGGTTCTTTGCTGCCGTCGCAGACGATGACCAGCTTACCATCGTGCAGAACGGGGGAGCCGCCGCTGCCGTGCAGGGGCGGGTAGACCAGTTCGTTGCAAAGCCATTCGATGGATCCGTCTTTTGCGGAAAGTCTGGCGGTGCCCAGGGTGCCAAAGTGCACGAACACGGAATTGTCGTGCAAAATGGGGGTGGGGCTAGCGTGACTATTTTTCACATGGATGGAGGGGGCTTTTTCTACAGCGCGGATTTCGCGATCCCAGACTGGCTTGCCGGTGGTGGAGTCGAGTGCCATGGCCCTGAGGGAAAGGCCGTTACCCTGTTTGACCGCGGTGGTGAGGTAGATTTTGCCATCACCCAAAACGGGTGAGGACCAGCCCAAGCCGGGGAGTGGCACTTTCCAGGCCACATTTTTGGTGTCGGACCATTCGGCGGGCACATTTTTGGCTGTGACATGGCCATCGGCCTTAGGGCCACGGAACTGGGGCCATTGGTTCAGGCTGAGCGCGGCAGTGGCGATGAATTCTAGAAGCATCGATCAAAACCTCTGTGCTGTGGGCTAGGCAAGCGGGGGCCTTAAGCCTTCAGGGAAACCGTGGTAGTTTGGAATACCAATTTAGAAGAGTGTAGCATTTTGATGAATGGAATTCAGCTATTTTGGCGTCTGACGGGTTTCTGGCGCGCAATTGGGACTATTTTGTCATTCAAGTTAATGGATGAAACCGGTGGCTTCGGCTTTTTTGGGCGAATATTTGGGAATGGCAGTTTGAATCCTGTTTTAGACTGTATTTAGCTGGGTTTGTCAGGGTTTTTAATTGTCTGGATTTTTGTTTTTTCATGAGAAAGCCAAGCCCATGGCACCAAGAGGGCCAAGGCCGCTATTGGGGCCAATCCGGTTGCGAGCAAGGGTAAATCATACGAGCCGGTTTGCCTGATGTGCTGGCCAATTGCTCCCTGCATGCGCCCCACCACGAGCCATGAGGCCGCAGACAAGATGCCGGAAAGCATGCCCATGTGACGCGGAGGCAATTCTTGGACCAGGGCGTAGTATTGCGGGTGGGCCCCCAAAGAGCCGGCACCAACCAGCACCAGAATGAACAAAAGAAGTGGGCCTTTTTCAAGCGTTGGAACGAGTACTGAAAGTGCCACCAACGCCGTGCAACCGACAAAACTGACTACCCGTGCCCACTGGATTGAAACCTTTCTGGCAGTTAGCAAGCTGACAACCGCGCCAAAAAAGATGCAACCGACGTCGGCGACAATGTAATAGATGGAGGTGAAATAATTCGCTGCTGATTCTGAATAGTGATGGAACTCTTTGAGGTATTTGGGCAACCAAGCCCGTTGGAATTGCCATGCAAGGCTGATGGTGACAATAACGGTGCCTAGCGTGAGCAATTGATACAGGAAACGAGGCCAATGAAGGGGGGAACTTGGGAGAGGGTTTGTTTTATCGCCTATTGAGGTGGGATTAGAATTTATATTTTTCGAGCGCAGTAGCACGAACCAGAGGGGGACCCATGCTAACCCGGCAATGCCAATCATAAGAAACGGGGCCTGCCACGGGAAACCCATTGCCCTGATCGCTTGAACTACCAAGGGAGTGAGAATGGCGCCTAGCGAGGCGCCGCTTTGCAAGATGCTGTTTCCCAGCGGTCGATCCCGCTCGGTGAGGATGTCGCGCGCTGTTAGCAGCGCGCATGGCCAATGACCTGCCTCGCAGAAGCCCAGGAACACCCTGCAGGCGAACAGCCAGCGGAATTGGCCTAGCCCTGGATCTTGTGGGGTACTGAACCATTCGGCGACTGAAGGCCAGCTTGCCAGTGGCGAGGCAATGCCTGCCAATGACCACCCAGTTAAAACCAAAGGGTAAAGCAGCCGGGGACCGATGCGGTCGGCAAGGAAGCCGAAGAAAATGCCGCCCGCGGCGAAGGAGTAACTGAACCACTCTTCCAGGGCCCCATAACGCCCGTCATTGAGGTTGATTTCAGACTTGAGCTGGGTGGCTGTGAGTGAAAGCGTTTGGCGATCCATGTAGTTGAGCATGGTTGCCAGCAGCAACGCCCCACACATCCACCATTTCCAGGAGCTTTGGGAGGATTGCACAGGAGGTTACCGTGTGGTGGCGGGGCGAAAGATCAGTTGGGCGATCTGGTAGAGATCGTCCTTCCATACCTTGAAATCATGGCCACCCCCGGGGATCACCCGGTACAGGTGCGGCACTTTCTTTTCATCCAGCATTTGGTGGGCCGCTTGGCTGATCCGGAACAGGCCGTCTTTGTCGCCACAGGCAACATAAAGAAGGCGCAATTTTTGGGCAGCCTCGGCATGGTCTTTGATCAGGGTGGCAGGTGGCCGGGTGTTTGGGGCGGAGGAAAAGCCCCCCACCCATGCGAAGGAGTCCAAATTACCCAAACCGAAATTCAAGGCCTGGCCGCCACCCATGGAAAGTCCGAACAAAGCGCGTGATTCACGGTCAGCTATAACGGGATAGTTCTTTTCGATGAAGGGAATCAGATCCTTCAGCAATTCCTGCTCAAACTTGGCGAAGGCGGGCGATTGCTTGGGAATCGGGTCCCTGGCGGTCAATTCGGTTGATGCCCGCCCATTGGGCAGGACCACGATCATGGGCACCGCTTTTTGCTCGGCATATAGGTTGTCAAGGATGACATCGGGCGCACCGTTGCGTGCCCATTCGTTTTCATCGCCGCCTATGCCATGCAGCAGGTACAGCACCGGGTAACGCTGGTCTTTGGAGAGGCCGGGTGGCGTGTAAACCCGCGCTTTTCGTTTCGCACCCAGCGTGGTGGATTCGTATTGCACAGTTTCCAGTGTGCCCCTGGGGATGCCTTC
>CAIWHS010000172.1 GCA_903912515.1 uncultured Planctomycetaceae bacterium | reverse complement strand
GTATTCAGGTCGACTTTCACAGGGCCCGTCGTTTGTGCAAGGCCTTGATTGCCAGCCAAATCGGTGCATGTCACTCGCACGCTAAACTGAAAAGGAAGCCCCTGCTGGGGCATTTTCCAGACAAATTTGCCATTATTTGGAATATCTTTGACCGAATCGCTCCAAGGGCCATCGGGGGTTTGCGCATAGCTGATGCTAATTGGCGTGGATCCCAAAAATTTGTCCGATGCAGTCCAACTGATGGTCATGTTTCCTTGTTCTGGGCCGCGTCCCACTTCCACGCTGAGAATTCGCACCAGTGGTTTGGTTTCATCCACTTCAACCCACACATGGGGAGGGTCCCCTGGTTTGGGGGCTTCTTCGCTCAGGTCCACGCCGCTTCGGGCAATCAAGGTGAATCCATATCGCCCTTCATCCGGCACTTCCAAAATGCATGGTGGGTCCTTGGGAGCATCCTGCGGGTATTTGCCCCAGGTTCTTCCGCCGTCTCGGGTGTAATGAACTTCGACCCGGGTAACATCAGAGGGGCCCACATCTTCTAGCCGATAATTCAGCGCGAATCGCTTGCTCCGAACCATAATGATGGGCACACGCCCATCCGAGCCCGAAGAGGCAACTTGCCCTGGTTTCAAGCCAACCGCCAAAACCTGTTCTCCCAGATTCTTGGCTCGGTCACGAACGCTCAAACGCACTTCCAGAGGGCTTTGGGTCCCTGGATTCCAGGTGTAAGAACCCTGCTGCAATTGTTGCGAAGGCAACGGAACCCAATCTTTGCCACCAAGCAGTCGGTATTCCAATCGCATGGTTGAAACATCAACGCTTTCATCACGGGCTTCCCATTCTACGCTCAGGTTGCCATCTTTTGTGGCAGGTCCCTGGCGCAAAATAATCGAGGGGGCCTGCGTATCTACACACACTTTCAAAAGAGCTGGTGCACCTACCATGCTGGCAGGTTTCAAAACGCCGCCTGTTTCCTGACTTTGAACTGAAAACCAGTACCACCCGTCTCTGGGGGCGCGAAAGTTGAAGGTTTTTTGCAGAAGCCCGCCCGTGGCAACAAATTGGTAGGTTTTGCCCAAATCCTCAGACACATGGAGTAAAAGTGCCTGCGTTTTTTTGTCATTCGGGTCGGGATAAACGGGAATTAGAAACGAGGGCTGATCTGCGTAGTAAACGGTCTGAGCCAAGGCTTTGGTAGGTGCCAGAAGCAGAAAACCGCAGATTCCCAGACAAACAAGCATCCAGCGCCACTTGCCCGGTGGCGTGGGTGCTTTGCTCAAGTTTGTTCGGGTCAGTCCCATGCTTTGGTTGCCTGGTTATCCTCTTTAAAATTCACAACTGGCTTAAAAAACCACACCTAGCCGAGAGGCACCTCTCATCTCTTAGGGCATTGGCTTTGCGCTCAATAACGAGACCATTCTCACGCCACAAGACCATCCTCATTGGCATCGGTTGGGAAAGGTATCCGGCTTGAGCCGATTTTCCGGCCCATTCCTGCACAATGGAAATAGTCTCTATTTGCTTCTTGATCAATTTTATAATGATTAGGTGGTTTTTGATTATCTCCTGAAATCCCTACACAGGGCCTTTGGTTTTCTACACTTTTAATAGGACTGCAATTTATGCGGGTGCCGTTTTTATTCGGTGGAAAAACTGCATGGCAATCACACCCGTTCATCCTTGGCATATCACCCATGGTGGCAGGATGGTGAACTTCGCCGGGACCGATTTACCGGTCCAGTTCACCAGCATCGTCAAGGAGCACCAAGCGGTAAGGACTGAAGTAGGTTGGTTCGATGTGAGCCACATGGGGCGTTTTAGTTTCACAGGGCCAGATTGCGTAAAATGGCTTAATCAGCTTGTCACCTGTCGCTTGAGAGACTTGCAACCGGGCAGGGTTCGTTATGGCTTGGTTTGCAAGGAAGATGGCGGAATTCTTGACGATGTATTGGTTTACAATCTGGGTGGTTCTCCTGCAAAGTGGGCCATGGTGGTCAACGCCTCCAACAGGGCCAAAATCAAAGCGTGGTTCTTGAACCACAATCATGGCTTTCAAGCTTCACTCGAAGACCAAACCGAAGTATCGGCCATGATTGCGGTTCAAGGACCACAAGCTATTGCCCTTGGAAATCAGTTATTTGACCGCGACCCGTCAAACTTGCCCTATTACGGAAGCTTCGAAGCAAATTATTCAGGAATTGGGGTTTTGGTAAGTCGCACAGGCTACACCGGCGAGGATGGTTGGGAGGTTTCGTTGCCCGCCGCTTCTGCACTTCCTTTGGTGGAAAGGCTAGACTATCTCAAGGTGATGGCCTGTGGCTTGGGGGCACGCGATACCCTCCGCTTGGAGGCAGCTATGCCTCTCTATGGCCACGAGCTGTCCGATTCCATCGATCCATTTCAGGCCGGTTTGGGCCGTAGTGTTGATCTCGAAAAGGATTTCATTGGTCGAGACGCCTTGCTGCGCCGCCGTGGTCATGCGGATTTACCTGTAAGGGTTGGCTTATCAGGTTCAGCCAAGCGTGCGGCCCGCGAAGGTGACATCATTTTGGCCGAGGGTGGTGCCGAGGTCGGTCGGGTCACCAGCGGCACCATGTCGCCAACTTTCAACCACCCCATTGCCATGGCCTACCTTCGCCCTGGTTTTGCAGCACTCGGGCAGCCGGTCGCCGCAATTGTGCGTGGCAGGGAAGAAGCTTTCACCATTGTGAAGTTGCCTTTTTACAAGCGCCCTGGGCGTTAAGACCTTAAGGTTGTTTCTGTTGCTTTCGTGGAGTGTTGAAAATGAATCCAAAGGATCTTAAATACGCTAAAACCCACGAGTGGGTTCGGGCTGAAGGCGACACCCTGTTGGTCGGACTCACTCGCTTTGCGGTCGACCAGTTGACCGATGTGACCTATATCGAACTGCCCAAAGCGGGCGCGAAGGTCAAGGCTGGCGAGGGAATGGGAGAGATCGAGTCCGTCAAGGCTGTAAGCGATATCTATGCCCCTGTCTCGGGTGAGGTGGTCGCCGTGAACGGTGCTCTCGCCGCCGACGCTTCCCTAGTTTCGCGCGACCCTTACGGTGACGGTTGGCTGGTGCGTGTTCGTCCCGATGCCGTCGGACCGCTCGATCACCTCATGGCAGCCGAGGACTATTCAAAACAGACCGAAGGCCAATGACAAGGGGCAAAATTTTGCCGAAATAATTGGTTGCCTCTAATAGTTTTTAGCCGGTTTCAATTCTTAATAGGGGCTGTTTTGCAGGTTCGTTCCGGAGGATGTGACTTGTCTTACATAGCCAATACCCCGGCCCAGCAGGCCGCCATGCTTGAAAAGATTGGCAAAAAAATATTGCTGAGCTCTTTAATTCAATACCAGGGCCTGTGCGTCTGGACCGGCCACTTAAACTGCCTCCCTCTCTTTCTGAAATCGAACTCACCGCTCTCGCCGAAAAATTAGCCCGCAAAAATCGCCATCCCGGTGAGTTAGCATGTTTCATGGGTGCCGGGGCCTACGACCATTTCATCCCTGCGGTAGTTGACTCGCTTTCCTCGCGGGGCGAATTTGTCACGGCATACACCCCCTACCAAGCCGAGGCCAGCCAAGGTAGCCTGCAGGTTTTCTTTGAATTTCAAACCCTTGTTTGCCAGTTAACCAGTATGGATATCGCCAACGCCAGCCTCTACGAGGCAGGAAGCGCGGTCGCCGAGGCAGCCATGATGGCCATGTCTGCAACCGCGCGGCGTGGCCCGGTTCTTATTGCAGGAACTGTTCACCCTCATTACTTGGCCACCCTCAAGACATACACCGCTAATTTGGATGCCGAAATTCAAGAAATCAATTGCCCAATGGGCTTTCTTGATCCTCTGGCCCTAGCCTCCCAGGTGACTGAGGAAACACCCTGTGTGATAGTCCAGCACCCTAACTTTGACGGCTCTTTGGAGGAAGTTGAGGAGTTGGCAAAAATTGCTCGGGCCAAGGGATCTCTCTTTGTTCAAATTTTTGATCCGGTAAGCCTTGGCTACTTGAAAGGCCCGGGCGAACTGGGAGCCGATATTGCCGTTGCCGAGGGGCAGGGTCTTGGCAGTCCCATGGCTTTTGGCGGGCCTTATTTAGGCTTGATGGCCTGCCGGGAATCCCTCCTTCGCAAACTGCCTGGTCGTCTGGTTGGCCAAACGGTCGATCGTCATGGCAAGCGCTGCTGGGTCCTCGCCCTGCAGACCCGTGAACAGCATATTCGCCGCGAAAAGGCGACCAGTAATATTTGCACAAATCAGGGTTTATATGCCATAAGGGCCGCCATTCACCTTGCGGCCCTTGGCCCGAAAGGCTTGGAGGAAACGGCCCATCACTGCTTGGACAAGGCTCACCATGCAGCCAGATTGTTGGTGCAAAACAAAGTGGGCACTCTTGCATTCGATAGGCCGTTCTTCAAGGAATTCCGCCTTCGTTTGGCCGACGACATGCCTTCAGCTTCCCAGTGCGTGAGGCTAATGGTCGACCATGGCTACCTGGCCGGTGTTCCGCATCCCTCCAATCCGCAGGATTTGCTGGTTGCTGTGACCGAAAGTCGTACCTCTGCGGAGATTGAAGGCCTGGTGAATGCATTTGTTTCGCTCAAGGGTTTTGGAAAGGGAAGGGGGTGACTTCCATGGAAAAATTGCAGTCGACCAATCTTCTTTTTGAGATATCCAAAAGTGGAAGGCGTTGCCACGCCTTGCCTCCCTCAGGGGTTCCTGCTGCCAAACTGGACTCCCGGTTTCAGCGCGTTGCTCCTCCACCCTTACCTGAAGTGGCAGAGCTGGACCTGGTGAGGCACTTCACCAACCTGTCCTCACGCAATATGGCGATAGATTGCAATTTCTATCCTTTGGGTTCCTGCACCATGAAATACAACCCCAAGCGGCACGAACGCTTGGTGGCCTTGCCTGGCTTTGCCGGCTTGCACCCTTGGCAGCCCGATTGCACCATTCAAGGCATGCTAGCGATTCTTTACGAAGCCCAACTGTTTCTCACTGAAATCGCTGGCCTTCATGCTTGTTCGCTGCAACCTGCCGCCGGGGCTCAGGGCGAACTGACCGCACTATTGGTTGCCGCAGCATATTTTAAACACAAAGGGGAAAACCGCACCCGTGTTCTAGTTCCCGATTCCGCCCATGGCACCAATCCCGCTAGTGCTGCCATTGCGGGTTTTGATTCGGTTACCATCAAAAGCGGTGAGGATGGCCTGGTCGAATTGGCCGACCTCGAATCAAAACTGGACGAACGCACCGCAGTTTTCATGATCACCAACCCAAACACCTTGGGCCTTTTTGATAATCAAATTTTGGAAATCACCCGCAAGGTCCACGAGAAGGGCGCCTTGGTTTACCTCGATGGCGCCAACATGAATGCCATTTTGGGCATCACCCGGCCGGGTGATTTTGGTGCCGACATGATGCACTACAATGTTCACAAAACTTTCACAGGTCCCCACGGGGCGGGTGGACCAGGTTCCGGCCCCATTGCCGTGAGGGATATGCTCGAGCCATTTTTGCCAGCCCCTATGGTGGTCAAAGATTCCGCAGGGGTTTTTAGCCTCAAACACGACATGCCCCTTTCCATAGGCCGAGTTCGCAGTTTTTTTGGCAATGTGGGAGTGATTGTCAGAGGATGGCTTTATTTGCGTACCCTGGGGCCAAATGGTGTCCGTCAGGTCTCAGAACAAGCGGTCCTAAATGCCAATTACCTTCTGGCCCTACTCAAAGCCCACATCGAGGTGCCTCGAGGCGACACTTGCATGCACGAATTCGTCGCCAGTGCGCGATTGCTTCGTCGCGAAAAGCGGATTAGCGCAATGGATATTGCGAAGCGGTTGCTCGACAAGGGCTATCACTCGCCAACGGTCTATTTCCCGATGGTGGTGGCAGAAGCTTTGATGATCGAACCAACAGAAACTGAAAGCCAAGAGACTCTCGATCAATTCGCAGCCACCCTGATATCCATACTTGCTGAAGACGCAGATTTGTTGCACAACGCCCCCCATGATTTGACAATCAGTCGCCCTGATGAGGTTGCCGCAACCAAGCAGCCTGTTCTGCGCTGGAAGAGTGCTTGAAAATGCTGGCTCAGGAAAAAACCTTGCGGTTACTCCCGCTTGAGGTCAATTTTGGTCAACAGGCCATGGCACTCGATGAGGTTCTGCTTGAAAAGGCTGCCCAAGGTCAGGCATCTCTTCGTTTTTATCAGTGGGCCAGTCCAACGGTCAGCTTGGGCTATTTTCAACCCTTTGACGCTTCGTTTTATTTCAAGGGTTTGGAGGTTGTGCGCCGCCCAACGGGTGGTGATTTGTTAATTCACCACCACGAACTCACCTACGCTCTAGCTTTGCCAGAGGAAATGGTTCCCCAAAAGGTAGAGGAATTGGCTTGCATGGTCCACCGTGCTATTGCCAGCCTCCTTGAAAAGTTAGGTGTTCCCACCGGCTGTCAGTCTGCCAAGGGCAAGCTGGAAATGCCCGCTGCACCCGAGGGGGTCCTTTGCTTTCTGCATCCCGCTGCTGGGGATGTGCTGGTGAATGGTTGCAAGGTGGTGGGTAGTGCCCAACGCCGGAGGCAAGGCGGGCTGGTACAGCACGGGTCGGTTCTTTTGAATTCCAGTTCCCATGCACCCTGGTTGAAGGGGGTTTTGGACTTTTATCCCATCCATGTTTCGACCGCTGAATTGGCGAAACTTCTTTCAGCAGAAATACCGTTGGCTTTGAATCTCATTACCAAGGTCGACTCTTGGACTCAAACCGAACTCGACAGGGCTGCCTACCTGGTGGAATGCAGATACGGCTCGGCTGATTGGACCAACCGTCGCTAATTAAACTTACCAAAAAAGCCAATCGGCCGGCCACTCAATGAGCGGCCGGCCGAAGGTGATTCAGGCGGTTAGGCTTGAATCAGTTCAATCAGAAGGGGTTTGCAGCAGGGGCTGGCTTCAGGGCTGGTGCGGGGGCCACGGTGGTGCCCTTCACATCGGTACCCTTCATGTCGCTACCTTTGCTGCCACCTTTGCTGCCACCCTTGGTGGAGGGATCGCCAGCGCCTTGGCCTTTGCTGCCAGCGCCTTGGCCCTTGTTTCCACCCTTGGTGCAGGGCTCGCCAGCGCCTTGGCCTTTACCGCATCCGAGGGCCGAGGCCCCCTTGATGTGGCCGCCGAGGTTGTGGCCCATGCCTGCAAGCTTGCCTTTCAGGTTGCTAGCGGAGCACTTCAGACCGTCGAGACGGCCTTTCAGCTTGCCGAGCAAGTCGCCACCGCCACAAGGAGCTTGGGCGCCTTGGCCCTTGCCACCCTTAGCGCCGCAAGCGGGGTCGCCAGCGCCCTGGCCCTTGCCGCCGTTACCAGCGCCTTGGGCGTTGCCACCCTTGCCACCGTTGCCGGCAGCTTGAGCGCCTTGGCCAGCAGCTTGGTGCTTGACTTGAATCAAGTCAGCTTCAGCAGCAGTGGCGCCATTCGAAACCCACATAGAACCAACAATCAAGAAAGCGCAGTTCACTAGAAGGTACCTCCAAAGTCCTGAGGGAGCACGAAAAAGTTTTAGGCCTTTCCGCTGGTTGGATACTTGAGGATTCGTCTCCTCTCCTTACCAACCGGTGCCTGGCTAGGCGGGCTTCCATACAAAACCTCGCCAGACTACTTTCTAATTCGTCCTGGTTTGGCAACACCCTGTAGGCCTTGAATCCCGTTCCGTTTTTTTTGTACCCGGGGTGGCCCTACTCTGTGCAATGTTTCGCTAAGCGGAATCACTGGAACAAGTTCGCTATCTTGCCTAGGTTTGTGCTGTCCTTGTTTTGGGCTTCAATAGGAGGGCCCATTGCCCAATTTCGGGGGCCTAGCCATCAGGTATTGGCCCAATTGCCAACCAGCAGGTGCTTTCCCGCAAGTAAATGCCCCTGAAACCTTATGGCCCACCACCAATTTCATTTGGATATGCCAAACATTGGCAAGCCTAAAAAAGTTGGCTGGATTGTTATGCGGGCAAGTCAAACCACTGATGGGGTATTCCGCTTACAGAGTGATTGTGAGCCAAAGTGCCTGTGAGGCTGATGGCAATGTTTACGACATTTAGGTTGGCCAAAACCAAATCGTATTTTCGTATGTCCTTGTAAAAAGGAAGAACCCGCTGGCCCCGTAGGGCCAGCGGGTTCTAAAGTCGATTCGTTTCAGTTATAAGCGGATTGAATCCCGCATTAACTTTACTTGTTGCCCAAAGGCACCTGAGTTGGAGTCGGAGTTAAAACCGGCCCTTGAGTGGTGATGGGCATCGACTTGGTTGTAACCGAAGGGCTAGTTGCCAACGGGGGCTCCGAGACAACTGGCACAGGGCTGATGCGTTCAGACGCGATCGGGCTCGACCGGCTGACCACAGTAGTGGATTCGCAGCCGCAAGAACCGCCTCCAATATCCATCCAATGGGAATCCCATGGTGAATAGAAGGTCTTGCAGCCGGTGAGCAGAATGGTTGCCAAGCCAAGTGCTAACTTGAGTTTGGTACCGTTTCCGTTGTGAATAGCTTGGTGCTGGATCATGGGTGTCTGTCTCGTCATCCTTGACGGGGTTTCGCAAAAAATGCGGAAACCCTGCTCATGTCGGAAGGTAAAACACCTTCCATCCTTATTCATCTTCGGCTCAAACCATATCCCCGTTGTCAAGCCATTTGGCCCTTTTCGTTGATTTGTCAGAAACCTTCGCCCACCCAATCGGACTTTTTGCCCCTAACCGTCTTTTGGTCAAATGAAAAAGTGATTTCCTTTAGGTAGTCTCTTGTTTGTAATTAAGGTGAATGAGGTTGCGGTCGAAATTATAATAAGACAAACTTGTCTTTATAATTTCCTGTCAGGGAACCAGATTAGTTGGTCAAGGAGGCTAGGTTGGCTGATTCCACACGAGTTCCCAAAAAATGGCGTGTTTTGCAGGTTGATGCCCGCAGATTGGAAGCTTTGAGGGGCATCGGTCGTGGAACTGCAACTGATTTGCCCGAGGTCGTGCTCACAATGTTGGCAAACAGGGGATTGAAAGAGGCCACAGAAGTGCGTCGCTTTATTGATCCAAAACCTTCTGACATGCATTCTCCGGCCCTACTTCCTGGGGTCGAACAGGTGATTGATCGGCTGTTACTTGCTCGGGACCGTCAGGAGGAAATAGTCCTACACGGCGACTATGACACAGACGGCTGCACCGGAACCTCCATTTTATTGCTGGCGCTCAGACAGTTAGAGGCCAAGGTGCGGTTCCATATTCCCCACCGAACCCGCGACGGCTATGGCCTCAAGCCTTCAGATATAGTCGACCATGCCGCTGCCGGTTCCAAGGTCATACTCACCATTGATTGCGGTATTACTGCAGTTTCTGCCGCTCAAAAGGCAAAGGAATTGGGTGTTTCCCTTCTAATTACCGACCACCATCAGCCCGGCCCCGAACTGCCCCCGGCAGAGGCCTTGGTTCATCCTGGGTTACCCGGCACCACCTATCCATTTGCACAGCTATGCGGGGCAGGAGTGGCATTCAAGGTGGCTTGGGCTCTAGCCATGCGAATTTGCGGTGGTGAAAAAGTCGATGACACTTGGCGTTCCATTCTTTTGCAAGGCTTAGCCTTGGCTGCTTTGGGCACGGTGGCCGATCATATGCCTTTGCTGGATGAAAACCGCGCCATAATCTGTTGCGGGTTAAAAAATGTGCACAAGCTCTCCAATCCAGGTCTGCTGGCACTCATGGAAGTTGCCCAGATGGATCCACTGGGCGGCCTTAAATCTGAAGATATAGCCTTTAAGCTGGCTCCCCGGCTCAATGCTGCGGGCCGAATGGACTGTGCCCGCATGGTAGTGGAGTTGTTCACCACCAAGCAAAACGGACCCGCGCGAAGCATTGCTCAAATGCTAGATAAATACAACAAAAGCCGGCAGTTGGTCGAGCGGGAAGTTCTCGACGCCGCAAACCAGTTGGTTCAGGAAGAGGGTTTGGCTACCCGGCCCGTAATGGTTCTTTGGGGCAAGGGATGGCATCCCGGTGTTGTGGGAATAGTTGCAAGCCGTTTGGTTGATGCGTGGCATCGACCTGTTTTTATTGCCGCTGTTCCACCGTTTCCAGATTCGGGGGAAGCAGATTCGGCAGAAACCGAGGGGTGGGCCTTGGGCTCTGCCCGGGGAGCCGGTGGTTTTCCGTTGCCCGAGGCGCTTGCACAAGCAAAGGATCTGCTAGTAAGTCACGGCGGGCACAAAGCTGCTGCCGGTTTTAAGTTGCTTCCCGAAAACCTTCCCGCATTGCGCGATCGTTTGGAAAAAGCCGGTACCGACTTTTTTGGCGATAACTCTCCCCGCCCGGACATTCGTCTTGATGCGGAAATTGCGATTCAGGGGCTGAGCGAGGGCCTAGTTCGCGATCTCGGTCGTCTCGAGCCATATGGCAACACAAACCGCAAGCCCCTATTTTTGGCCAGCGGCCTGAAGATCGAGGGCGAGCCCAGAATCGTGGGAAAAGATGCCCGCCATCTTCAAGTGGTTCTGAGGCAGGGCCCCACGAAGGTTCGCGCGATCGCCTTTCGCATGGCGGATCGTCTGGAAGAGCTCCAGTCTGGCGGGGGGGCCCTCAGTATTGCCTTCAGGCCCAACATCAACGAATTTGGTGGTCGAAGCGAGGTGCAGGTCCAAATAGAGGATTTTCAGCCCCGCTCGAACCCGGATGTGGAATTTGTGCCAGCCGAGAAATATTGGAAAGACGAATAAAGATAAAAATGTATCAGTGTTGCCTTTTTCGACGGATACGCGACTAAGCTCACACCGTGACCGTGGGTCCAAGGGGGGTGGAATATGAGTGGTGAAGATAGGAAGGTATCCGAAAAGGAAAAAGGTATCCCTTCTTTGGTCCCGAAAAGATCGTCGATAGTTTTTTTGGGGATCGGGTTGGTCGTCACCGCGGCAGCGTGGGCTTTGAACAGGATTTATCCAGAGCCGCCCAGCACTGCCGAAATCAGCTTGGGTTGGAGTGGATGGACCCGTCTGGCTTTGGTCGTTCTAGGCGCTGTCATGGGAGGCGTTGCCCTTCGCACAGAGCTTGGTCGGCACAAAGGGAAAGGCTGGCCGCAATTCCCCGGATCTGCCACTGCTGCGGTGGTGTGCGTGCTGCTGGCGCAAATCATGCTCTTTGCAGGCCATGGCCTGGTTGGCGAAGCCTCCACACAACCCATGGTTTCTAACGACAACACCGGCGATGTCATCACCTGGAACCGGCCCGGGCAAATGCAAAGTCTAGGCTTCGTTTGCCGTGCAGGCATGATCTGTGCTTATGTGGGCGGCTTTTTGTTGGTGATTCCCGAAGTTGCCAGAAGGGTTTTTCTGGTCGGCTCCCTGACCTTCCATTTTTGCGGAATCTTATCAGCCGTCTTAAGTGTGCCGCCCCCTAATGGCAATGCCCCTTGGCTTGTATCTCAAGCATGGACGCATGTTTACAGGCCGTATCTGCTGTTTATCTACCAAAACAATGCCTACCACTTTTATTCGCCGGAACCGGGGCCTCCCTCGTTTCTTTGGCTGCAAATCACCTATACAGATGGTGGCAAGCGTTGGTTTCGATTGCCAGACGCTGAAAATAGTCCCACCCCCATGCATTTTCAACGCATGTTGTCTATCGGTGAAAGCGCCTCTTCAGCGGTTCAGCGGGAAGCGGGAGCCTTTCGTTCCGAGGCGGTGATCCAAAAAATGGCGCAATTGCTGGGTTTGGAAAAGTTGCCCAGGGGGACCATCGAGCCGATCACCTGGCGTGAACCCATGCCCAACGCCAAACACCTGATGTGCAGCTATGTGCGGTCGCTGATGAGCCGTTTTCCACATCCCGAAGGGAATCCCGAAGCCAACATCCTCGAAGGGCATCTTTGGCGGGTGGTCCACTCGATCATACAGCCGGGTGAAATTGCGATCGATGGCCGTGACGGTTCCGAGCGCCGGTATTTTGTCACCATCTACCAGGGTGAATACAACGAAAAAGGCAGTCTTCAAGACCCCAATGATCCACTACTCTATTGGATGCTCCAGGCCTACGACCGGAAAATGATCCAGCAGTTGGCTGTCCAGGCCGCCGAGCGTGAAACCGAGGTCAGGCGTTTGCGCGACCTGCGCGGGCGTGATCAGACGAGTGCAGCCGAGAACGCTGTTATGGTCGAAGAGGCAGACGCGTTGAAACGGTTCCAGGGCATGTTGCAGATTTGGCTGAAGGAAGAGGCGCCTGTCATCGACTTCTTCAAGCTTCAAAGCGAAACAACCAAGTTCCCTCCTGTTAGCGTTTGGGCGGAAGAGGCGAACCGGACAGCCAAGCTTCCGCCAAAAGCGGGAGCGGCTAAAAAGCCTGTTGATGACAAAGCAAAAGTTGGAATCCGCGGAGCAGGGGAGGCAAAACCATGAACCTTTTCTCGTGGTTGGGTGAGATGGTCAGCGGCTTGAATTCTTTCTTTTTCAAGCCATCGCTTCCGCAAACATTGGCCATGATGAGGATCATGGCTGGTTTTGGTGTCTTCTATATCAACCTGAACTGGACCCCCTCCCTGATGGAGTTCGTGGGTCCCAAGGGTTGGATTGAACATGACACCATGGAGATGATTCGAACCACCACGCCCTTCGAGGGTCCGTCGGTCTTGTGGGATGGAAGTGACAGGGAGCCAAACCCATCCCGTGGTACCTCCAGTTATTCCCTTTTTTATCATGTGACAAATCCAACGGGCATCTGGACTCTCCACTGGATTATTCTGGTTGTGAACCTGATGTTTGCCTTGGGGCTTTTCACCCGTTTCACCGCGGTTGCCACTTGGATTGGTACCCTCAGCTATATCCAGCGCGCCCAGACTTCATTGTTTGGCATGGATACCATGTCGAGCATCCTGCTCTTTTACATGATGCTTGCGCCCTGTGCCCGGGTGTGGTCGCTGGACCGATTGATTGAAATTTGGCAGGCAAAAAAGCAGGGTTTACCCGAACCCATGGTGGAGCCTTCGTCCGAGGCCACCTTTTTTCAGCGTATGATCCAGATTCATTTCTCCATCATTTATTTCGGTGCCGGCACATCCAAGTTAATGGGCGCCTCGTGGTGGAGCGGCACAGCGCTTTGGGCCTGCGTGGCAAACTATTCTTTCGCTCCCATGCAATACGATTTCTACATCAGAGGCCTGGAGGCGCTGGTGGCCAATCGTTGGGTGTGGGAGTTGTTTATGTCTGGAATGACTGTTTTTACACTAGTGCTGGAGTTGGGCTTTCCCTTTGCAGTTTGGATGCCCCAAATGCGTTTGCCCTTCATGATCGTCGCCATTTTTTTTCACACTGGCATTGGCATTTTGATGGGGTTACGCATTTTCAGCTTCCTGATGTGCATTTTTGTTTTTTCCTTCCTGACTCCGGAAGAATTGATGGCAGTTTTGCGCTATTTTGGGAACTTGCTCGGATTCCAGGGTAAAGGGCCAGGCACTCCCCGAGTGAGCGAAGGTAAGGTTGCCGCATGATTGCCGTTCTTTATTTAAACGGCTTTGTTGCCCATGAAATGGATCAACTGCGGGCGTAGTGGTTGATGCTGGTCAATGGAAGGTAGGTTATCAGGAAGGCATTCCAGATACTTTTGGGCTGCGCCGGTGTTCCATACGAGTACGCGTTCGGCGGGGTTCACCTCGCCGGACGCTCGCAATTTAGCCAGCACATCCAGACAGATTGCGGTTTCAGGGCACAGGGAAATACCCTCTAGGCCACATGCTTTTTCCATCCAGGATTTCAACTGGTTTTCGTCGCCTGCCAGCGCTTTGCCACCCGATTGTCGAACTGCTTCCAAAATCATGAAGTCGCCTACTGCGGCAGGCACACGCAATCCGCTTGCTTGGGTGAAAGCTGGATGGAAAGTTTCCGCATGCTTTTGGCCGGCCTCGTAAGCCTTGCAAATGGGTGCGCAACCATTGCTCTGGCAAGCATAAAGACGCGGAAGCTTGCCCTCCAGCCAGCCAAGCGCTTGGAGTTCAGCGAATGCTTTCCACATGCCCACAAGGCCCGTTCCTCCACCGGTTGGGTATAGGATCGCGTCTGGCAATTTCCAGTTGCCCTGCATGGCCAATTCCAGGCCCATGGTTTTCTTGCCTTCCAGCCGATAGGGTTCGCGCAGGGTGCTGAAGTCGAACCAACCCATTCTTTCCGCATTTTCCCGAACCAGTTTGCCGCACTCATGAATCAAACCGTTCACCCGAAAAACCTTTGCCCCAAAAAGGCGACATTCCCGCTGGTTCACAACG
>CAIWHS010000171.1 GCA_903912515.1 uncultured Planctomycetaceae bacterium | reverse complement strand
TGGACTCCGCCCATCGATGCATTGCGCACCTCGGTGAGCGTTTTGGCCCATTTCGACCAAGATGCCACAGACGACAGCCCCGAAGGCAAGCTCCGAAAAGCCGAGCGCCTGCTCGCCCAAATCCCCGTGGCCATCGCCCTGCGGTCTCGGGCTGTCAAAGGCCTTCAACCCGTTGAACCCAAGGAAGGCCTCGGCCAAGCCGCTCAATTTCTCTACCTGTTGCGCGGCAAGGAGCCCCAACCTGCGGAGGTCCAGGCATTCGAACTGGCCTTGGTGGTCTTTGCCGAGCACGAGTTCAACCCAAGCACCTACACCTCGCGAGTGGTTGCCTCCACCGGTAGCGACTTGCACTCATCTGTGGTTGCCGCCATCTGCGCCCTCAAGGGCCAAAGACATGGTGGGGCAGATGAAGCAGTGGTTCATTTGATGGAAAGCTTGCAACAAAAAGAGGGGCCCATCACCGAGGCCGACATTCCCACCGGCAACATCCCCGGGTTTGGCCATCCCATGTACCCGCATGGCGACCCGCGTTCAGTACTTTTAGAACCTCACCTTAGCAAAATCCTCGAGGCAGCCGGACTGGAGTCTTGGGTCCGTGTTTCCACCGAAATGCGCCACCTGCTCAACATTCAAAAAGGCTTGCATCCAAGTATTGAATGGTCAGCAGGAAGGCTCTTCCATGCCTTGGGCTTTGATGTCTCCCTCTTTGGTCCAGCCATGGTAATAGCTCGCATAGTGGGTTGGAGCGCCCACCATTTGGAACAATTCGAAGACCCCCGCACCATTCGGCCTCGCGCCATTTACTGCGGGCCCCAGCGCCGGTCAGTTCAACCCCTTGAATCGCGCCAAGATATTTAATCCCGCAGAAAGTGGAATTGCCCCAGTTCGTAGGGTATACTTACAAGTGATAGATAGAGCCGATCATAACGATATTCATGATAATTCCTTAATCAATGCCGTCTTGAGGGTGTCATCATGCGCAAACTCACCGGTTCTCTTGGCTTGGCAGCCCTAATCGCCTGCTGCTCCCAAAGCCTCGCCCAATTCCCCCCCGGAGGCGGTGGGGGCTTTCCGGGTGGCGGCGGCGGCTTTGGACGCCCAGGTATGGGTGGCCCAGGCGGGGGCATGGGTGGTGGTGGGTTTGACCCTAGCGCCATCGCTAACATGATTTTCGACCGCACCGCAAACGGCAAATCCACCATCACGATTAGCGAATACAAGTCCCAGCGCGATCCCGAGGCTTCCGCCAAATTGGCCGCATGGGCAGCCAAAAATGGCGTCACTTCAGGCCAAGTCAACCGCGACCAGTTCGCCAACTTCATGAAGGAGCGCTTCACCGAAATGCAGGCCGGTGGTGGTATGCGCTTCGGCGGTGGCCCGGCCCCCGCTGGGGCTCCGGGCGCACCTGTCGTTGGCATGGCCGTGGCAGGCCCCAATGGTCAAGTGATGACTTTCAACGCTCCAGCCGGCGGCGGATTCACTCCCCCCAACCCCGAAGAGTTCGCAAAAAACCGCTTTACCGAGCTAGATACTGACAAAAACAGCTTTATCAATGATGCCGAATTGCAAAGTCCCCTCAAAGAAGCACTTGCCACCATCGACACCGACAAAGATGGCAAGATTAATCTGCCCGAGTTCACCGAATACACCAAGCAGCAATTCGGCATGGGCAATTTTGCCGGCATGGGCGGTTTCGTGATCCCGGTGCCTGAAAGTGAGCGCAAGGTCGCCGTATACCGCGCTGGCAGCCTGCCCAAGGAACTCCCTGAATGGTTCGGTCAGCTCGACACCGATAAAGATGCCCAAGTAGGACTTTACGAGTGGAAAAAGGGCGGAAAGCCAGTTGGCGAGTTTCGCGATATCGACGAAAACAGCGATGGTCTGGTCACCGTCGATGAGGCACTGATTCCAACCCGTATCGCCGCCCGTAAAAAACAGGTCCAAGAAAGCCCTGGACTGGTGGGAGCCCTGCCCGAAGGTTCATTGGCGCCATCTCAAAATCAGGGAGGTTGGGGCGGTGGAGGCTGGGGTAGTGGAGGTTGGGGCGGCGGAGGTGGTGGCCGGGGTGGCCGCAGTTGGGGTGGTGGCTCTCCCCCAGGGGCAGACCCAAAAGTAGAGTCTGGCAAAGAAGACAAAGGTGGTCGTGGTGGCCGGGGTGGGCCGCCCGGTGGAGACGCCTCCAACTCTGGGGATCGTCCAAGCCGGGGAGACCGCAGCATGCGGGGTGGCCCAGGTGCTGAAGGTGGATTTGGCGGTCGTGGCGGGCGAGGTGGCCCTCCAGGAGCCGGTACTCCGGGAGGCGAAGGCGCAACTGGTGGCAGGGGTGGCCGTGGCGGCCCCGCTAGCAATGAAAATGGCGGCAGGGGAAGA
>CAIWHS010000170.1 GCA_903912515.1 uncultured Planctomycetaceae bacterium | reverse complement strand
TTTACGGCTGGTACCTGGTGTTGGCCCGAGGACGCTTGGAGCCCTTTTGGAGCATGTGGCGGACCCGTCCCGATTGATACAGGGTGAATTTGGCGAGCTTGCTGATGTGCCAAATATCAACAAGGCGCTCTTGGAAAAAATTAGTCAGGCTGCCAAATCTTCGGCGTTGGAAAAAGAGCTGGAACTTTTGGCGAAGCACCGGGTGACGCCTTTGGCAATGGGTGAGTCGGGTTACCCCGAGGCGATTACTGCCTTGGATGGAATGCCGCCGCTTTTGTATTTGGCGGGAGAGTACACGCCAGCCGACCACCGGGGGGTTGCGATAGTGGGTTCGAGGGAGCCGACGCCTTATGGGCGACGGGTAGCCCAACGGCTGGCAACGGGTCTTGCCCGTGCCGGGCTAACCGTGGTGAGTGGCCTTGCCAGGGGTATTGATGGCGTTGCCCATGAGGCGGCGTTGGAGGCAGGAGGCCGCACTTTGGCGGTGTTGGCCAACGGATTATCGGGAATTTACCCGCCGGAACATGCCGACTTGGCAACGCGTATTTGCAGGTCTGGTGGCCTGTTGAGCGAGCATCCGATGGGACAGAAGCCGCAGGCGGGTTTGTTTCCTTCACGCAACCGATTGATCAGTGGTTTGTCGCTGGCGGTTATTGTGGTGGAAGCGCAGGCCAAAAGTGGCACACTGCACACCGCCACGCATGCAGCCGAACAGGGAAGGCCGCTTTTGGCGGTGCCCGGGCCTATTGACAGCCCGTTATCGGAGGGTTGCCACAAGCTGCTGCGGGAGGGGGCGATGGTTTGTCGGGGCATCGACGATGTGCTGGAGGCAATTGGCCAGCAGCCCTTAGCCGAGGCTATTGCGATCAAAGCGGCCCCAAAGCGCAGGCGTGATGCGGTTGCCAGTCAGGCGGAGCCGAGTTTTATTAACCCGATTGAGAGTTTGGCACCGGTACCCAGCCAACCGGCAGGCCTGACCGGGCCGGGGCTGGAGATCTGGAAATTGTTGGGTAACGGGCCCATGCACCTGGAGGTGTTGGCGGATCAGTTGTCGCTGAACCCGGGCGCTTTGGCGCAGGTGTTGTTTCCGCTGGAGCTGGGCAAGGTGGTGAGGCGGCTGCCAGGTGGGAAGTTGGAGCTTGGATCGAAGGGTTGAGTGAGATTCGGGCCAAAATTTTGGAAGTGACTGAAGACATTTAAGCAAGAATTTCGCGAACCACTCGGGCTGGCTCCACGCCTGTCAGCTTTTCGCGCAGGCCGTTATCGGAATAAAACAGGTGCTCGTGATCGATACCGAGCAGGTGCAGGACGGTGGCGTGCCAATCGCGCACACTGACCTTGTTTTCCACGGCGTTCAGGCCCAGTTCGTCTGTGCTTCCCAGGGTGAAGCCGGGCTTCACGCCTCCCCCGGCCATCCAGTTGCAGAAGGCGTTTTTGTTGTGATCACGACCTGCTTTTTTCTCATCCTTGTCCGCGGGGAGTTGCGAGATGGGCAACCTGCCGAATTCGCCGCCCCACAGCACCAGGGTGCTGTCGAGCAGGCCGCGCTGTTTGAGGTCGCGTAGCAGTGCGGCGGTGGGTTTGTCGGTGCGATCACAGGCAGTTTTCAAGTCACCGGCAATGTTGTTGTGGGTATCCCAGATGTGGGAATTGATATGGAGCTGGACAAACCGCACCCCGCGCTCGATGAGACGGCGGGCGATGAGGCAACGGCGGCCGTAGGAATCGGTTGGTTCTGTGCCTATCCCGTACATTTCCTGGATGCGGGTAGGTTCCTGTGAGATATCCAGCGCATCGGTAGCCGCAAGTTGCATGAGTGCGGCCAATTCGTAGCTGTTGATTCGGGCCATGAGGGCCGGTTGGCGGGGATGGTCGAGCAGGTGGAAGGCATCGAGTTTGGCGCGCAGTTCATTTTCCAACAAGGCGATAGAGGGCAGGCGTTGGGTTTCGGGTTTCAGGTTCAGCACAGGAGAACCGGTGGACCGGAATCTGGTTCCCTGAAACTGTGGCGGCAGGAAGCCGGCTTGCCAGTTTTCAACGCCGTTGACAGGTAAGCCCTTGGGATCATCGAGCACGACATAGGCGGGAAGGTTTTGGTTCTCGCTACCCAAGCCATAAGTGACCCAGGCGCCCAGTGTGGGCCGGCCCGGTTTGAGCTTGCCCGACTGCATCATGTACACGGCCGGTTCGTGGGTGATGCTGGTGGTGTGCATGGAGCGGATGAAAGCGATGTCATCGACCACCCCCGCCGGGGCTGGCATTGCGTCGGAGACAGGCGCGCCGCATTGGCCGTGTTTTTTGAACCGGAAGGGGCTGCGCATGATGCTTCCGGCCGAGCCAATGAACTCGATTTCGCCGGCCAATTTGTCAGCGTAACTTTTTCCATGCAGCCTATCGAGTTCGGGTTTAGGATCAAAGAGATCCATTTGCGATGGGCCACCATTTTGGAAAAGATGGATGACCGCCTTGGCCTTTGCCTGAAAATGCGGCAAGCGGGGCATTAAATCGGTGTGGACCAATTCGGGCCCGGTATCAGCGCGAATCAGGGAGGCGAGGGCGGCACCAAAAATGCCACCTGAAATGGTTTGAAAAAGCTCGCGGCGATTGTTTGATGGCATTGGGTAGTGTGGTTTCGGGTTCATGTCTGTCTCAGTCCAGGTATAGAAAAGCTGCTGAGTTCATGATGGCATGACAATAGTTTGCAAGGGCTTTTACATTTCCATCTACATTGTCTGATAAATCTGCCGATGGCGGCTGATTGGCCCAAGCGATGGTGAGTTTGGCCAGGGTGTCTTTACCCAGTTGTGATTCCTGGGGGTTGGGAGGCCGGCCCATGCCCAATTGGTAAACCAATTCCACTTGGCTGGCGGTATTGTCACCTGCCTGCAGGCGAACCCTTTTGGCGAAGGAGAGCGCCAATTTTTCGACCATGGCATTGTTGAGGAGGTACAAGGCCTGGGGGGAAACGATGGATTCGCGACGCTCGATGCAGTTGGGGTTCATCTGGGGGAAATCAAAATTTTCGGCATGGGTGGCGGGTTGCTTGCGAGCTTGGACCACATAGATCAGACGGCGCCAGCCTTTGGGTGTTCCGTTGGGGGTTACCAAGCCATCGGGTCGCGCTTCCACCTTGTCAGCCGGGCCGCCAGCGGTCTCATCGAGTTTTCCAGCAGCATGCAAAAGGGTGTCATACAGGGCTTCGGCATCGAGCCTTGTCATTCGGGCCCGGGAGAAAAGGCTATTGGAGGGGTCGAGACGCTGCTGTCTCTCTGTGACTGTGGAAGACTGGCGGTAGGTGGTGCTGGTCATGATGAGGCGGTGCATTGCCTTGAGCGACCATGGTTTATTTGGCTGCATTGTTTGCGATTGGGGCTGACTGAATTGCATGGCAAGCCAGTCGAGCAGTTCTGGATGGCTTGGAGCGGAGCCGGTTTTTCCGAAATTGGCCAGAGTTGGCACAATGCCGGTGCCAAAATGGAGTTTCCAAACTCGGTTCACCATCACCCGGGCTGTTAGGGGATGATTTGGCTGAATCACCCACTTGGCGAATGCCAAGCGTCTGCCGGTTTTATTGGCCCCGGGCCAGGGAGTGACAACTGGAAAAGGGGTTTTGCCATCGGTTAACACAGATGGCACGCCTGGGCCCACCAGTGTGGTGGGCTGGAGGTAATCGCCCCGGCGATAGAGGTAGGTTGGTGAGGGCTCGCCCCGGTCCCACAAGGCTTGGATCTTTGGCTCGAGCGGGGTTTTTTTGGCTTCCCAGGCTGTGCGTTCGGCTGTGTTCACATGGGGCAACTGCCTTGGCGGGGCCACATCGACGCTTTCAGGGCCAATACCTGGGCGGATATCGGGTTTAAGCCAATCGTATTCATCCAGAGCCCCTTTGAAAATGGCCAACAGGCGGTAGTAGTCACGCTGGGGAATGGGGTCGAATTTGTGAGTGTGGCACCGGGCGCATTTAATTGTGAGGCCCAAAACTGCGGAGCCGAGCACATCCATCTGGTCAGCGATGACCTCGAGTCGATCGGGCCCAAAGCCGGTGATGTTGGCCCATGTGGCATCGGGGGTCATTCGCAAAAAACCGGTGGCCACTAAATTGTCATGGATTTCGGGAGTGATTGCGGGCGCTTTTTCGTAATCAACCAATTCATCGCCGGCCAGCTGCTCCAAAAGGAACCGGTCGTAGGGCTTGTCGGCGTTGAGGCTGCGAATGACATAGTCGCGGTAGCGCCAGGCATGGGGGCGGGGGAGGTCTTGCTCCCTCTTCCCCTCGGTATCCGCATAGCCCACCAAATCGAGCCAATAACGGCCCCAACGCTCGCCATATCGAGGGGATTGCAAAAGCTTGTCAATCATTTTTTCGTGGGCATCGGGCGAAGTGTCGGTGAGATGCGCCTTGAGTTCTTCTGGAGTGGGTGGGAGGCCGGTCAGATCCATACTGGCCCGGCGCAACAAGGTGATTCGGTCCGCCTCGGGAGCCAAGCTCAGGCCTTTGGCTTCCAGTTTCTGCTGAATGAACGCATCAATGGGATTGCGGACCCGGGAGGCATTTTGAATGGTTGGTATCCGCACGGGTTGGACAGGTTGAAAGGACCAGAATTGGCGGTCTTTGTCGGTGACGAGCGTGTCGGGCGTGGTGGTGGCGACATCGGGTTGGATATCGCGGGTAGGGGCCCCTTGGGCGATCCACAGTTTTAATTTATCAAGATCGCTTTTATCTACTGGTTTCACACAGGCATCGACCAGCTTGGCGGCAGGTGGCATTTTGCCCGACGCAATGCGCTGGATGACCAAACTGTCGTTTGGTTTGCCGGGCAGGACCGCAGGGCCTGATTTGCCCCCCTTGAGCATTGCAAGGGGGGTGCGCAGGTCCAAGCCGGCTTCTTGCTTGTGCCTGCCATGGCAGGGCGCGCAATGGCGCAGCAGAATTGGGATCACATCGTGTTGCGTGAGTGCGGCTTCAGGGGCGGTTGTTGAAAGTTTGGCACCTTCCGAGATCCAGCGCCGCAGCAGGGCCTGTTCATCATTTGAAAGTTGATCCTTGCCGCCGGGTGGCATCTCGCCTTTGCGCACGCGCTCGAAGAGGGAACTTTTGTCAGGGTTGCCAGGGACAAGGACCGGTCCGCCCTCGCCTCCTTTTAGCAAACCAGAAGAAGTGAGAAGGTCGAGATCGGCTTTACGGATTTTGTCGCTGTGGCAGCGGCCGCACTTGGCGGAAAGCAACGGTTGGATTTGCCGATCGAAATCGATCCTTTGATCGCCAACAGCCAGGCAAATGCCACCCCCCCTGAGCAGAATCACCAGGCAGATCAGAATTCGGATGCTGGGCATGGGCAACGGCTGGGGAAGGAGTTTGGGCGGGAGACTCCAGAGTAAACGGGTTGCCCTGCGGCCTCAAGGATTTACTTGGAGCCTAGCGGATTGAGGTTGGGTTGAGAAACACAGCCGCTCAGGCAGGAAGCGGTGACTTTTCACTTGCCAGAGTGGCCCTTTACTAACCGGTTTTGGAAAAACGGCTGGATATCGACAAGCCCATGCAATTGCAGAGAATTGCGGGGTAGGCGAGGAATTGCCAACACGCCTCTGATGGACCCTGGCCAGGTAGGGCAAACAGGCTAGCTCAAATCGGCCACATCGAGAGTGCCGGCGGCCAGTTGGTCGCGGAACATGGTCAGGGTTTTGCGCAAGCCTTGCTCCAGCGGGG